>NZ_VPCE01000008.1:0-241141 GCF_013418335.1 Acinetobacter sp. YH12145
TCCATGCACGTGTAGCAGTTCTTAACAGATTTACGGAATTAGGTCGACCACTTACCCAAGTTACGCCTTAAATTTGGCTCAATTAGGGGCGCTTTGCATTTCAAATCTTTGTGCAACAAAGCCGTTTGTCATCCTCATATTTGGTTTGTAGATTCAATTGATTTAAAACAAGATATAAAAAATAAAACAAACGAATTTGAAATTCTAAGACAGGATGAAGGTGATTTTGAATATTTTAATGATGGTTTCACATACACTATAACTGGGCCTGAAATAAGCACTAAAACTATATTATGGAAAGATATTCAAAGTATAGATGTCGTACGCCAAGATCTTGGAACCATTGATGAGATTCAACTCTATATATTGTGTTCAAATACAATCATTTATATTACGGAAAATACACCAGGTTATTACTATTTCATTGATCAACTGCATCAGAATTTTCCAGAAATAGATGAAATTTGGCAAATTTCAATCATTGCAGATGATTCAGGGCAACCATTCAATATCTTAAAAAAAGGCAATGGTCATTGATATGAAAAGCTATTTAGCCGTCTACGACATTGGCGCATAATTTGCTTGTTTCTAACTAATTTTTTACTGTTTGATATAACAAATTAGGAAGTTGAAGTGACTACAGGCTACTTACGCGGGCAAGACTTAATTGACCAGATCCAACAACAGGATTATTCCAGAGACCTAATTGGATATCATGGCGATGTACCTCAAGTCGTATGGCCTAATCAGGCACGTATCGCAGTGCAGTTCGTGTTGAACTATGAAGAAGGTGGAGAAAACCACATCGAACATGGGGATGCAGGATCAGAACAATTCTTATCCGATATTATTGGAGCGGCCAGTTTTCCTGCCAAACATATGTCGATGGACTCGATGTATGAATATGGCTCCAGAGCCGGTTTTTGGCGGATTCATGCAGAATTTAAAAAACGTGATTTACCCATGACGATCTTTGGCGTTGGTATGGCTCTAGCGCGCAATCCTTATATCGTCGATGCGATCAAACAATCCAACTATGATGTGGTTTCACATGGTCAACGCTGGTTACATTATCAAGATATGCCGATAGAGCTAGAACGTCAGCACATGGATCAAGCGATTAGTGTGCTTGAAGCTTTATTTGGAAAGACACCTATTGGCTGGTACACAGGGCGTGACAGTCCCAACACACGTCAGCTATTGGCTGAATTTCCGCAAATCAAATATGACTGCGATCACTATGGTGATGACCTGCCTTTTTGGAGTCGTTTGACAAATGAAAATGGTCGAACCCGTCCACATTTAATTATTCCTTATACACTTGAAAGCAATGATATGAAGTTTTGTTCACCGGGTGGTTTCAACAGTGGTGAACAATTTTATCAATACCTTAAAGACGCATTTGATGTGCTATATGAAGAAGGTGAAAGCGCGCCAAAAATGTTATCGATTGGGATGCATTGTCGTATTTTAGGGCGACCAGGCCGTTTTAAAGCACTACAACGATTCTTAGATTATGTGCAATCACATGAAAAAGTGTGGATCTGTCGCCGTGGTGATATCGCGGAACATTGGTATACACATCATGCAGTCTAATAAAAAAATATTTGGATAAAGAGGAGCTTAGCTCCTCTTTTTTTAGGCCTGTACTTAGGTAACTGACATCATAGACCTAGGTTGGCACTGATATTGCAAAACTAAATTTGAACAATCATTCAATAATTTTAGGCGATTTTATAGTGCAACTTGTTGAATTTAATAAAGCATCCGAAGCAGATGTAAAAACTTTTTTAAAGCACTGTGTGCAAATTGAAGGCTGGGCAGAACACATTGTAGCGCAGCGTCCTTATACCTCTGTCACGCAAATCACAGAGCAAGCAGTAAAAGCCGCAAATGCTTGGACTTGGGATGAAATCAAAAATGCTCTAGATAACCATCCACGGATTGGTGAAAAAAAGGCACAGGCTGAATTAAGTAGTTTGGAGCAACAATTTTCAAATCGAGAACAGTCTGAAATTTCAGCAGATGAAGAAACTCAGTTTGCATTGCTCAAAGGCAATATCGCGTATGAGAAAAAGTACGGATATCTCTTTTTAATCAAAGCTTCTGGCCTCAGTAGTGAAGATGTACTACAGGCGCTGCAATATCGATTATTGAATGATCCTGAAACCGAAAAACGAATTGTTCATCATCAACTGGCTGAAATTGCCTTATTAAGATTAAAACAGGAGCTTAGCGCATGATTAGCTCACATATTTTAGATACCAATCTAGGCAAACCCGCAGCGAATGTCAGCATTCAATTATTTAATGCGGAAGGTAAGTTACTAGGTTCAGCCCAAACCAATGCGGATGGTCGCGTTAATGATTTTGCGCTGAAGGACTTTACAGCAGGTGCTTATAGCCTTGAATTTGCGACAGCTGAATATTTTCAGACTTTAAATACCGAAACCTTTTTTCCAAAAGCTGTGATTCATTTTTATGTAAAAGATGCCTCGCAGCATTTTCATATTCCTTTACTCATCAGCCCATTTGCATATTCAACGTATCGTGGCAGTTAAGAGCAAAGTTAAAAAAATAGGGGATATAAAAATGACAGAACAAGATAAAACAGTTTCACCAGAACATGAATATTTAGGCGCAGCAAAAAGCCTTGCCTATGGTCTACAGCATGTATTAACCATGTATGGTGGTATTATTGCTCCACCATTGATTATTGGTACAGCCGCGGGACTTGAACCTGCGCAAATCGGTTTATTGATTGCGGCAGCGCTTTTTGTCGGTGGCTTGGCGACCATACTACAAACTGTAGGTGTGAAATATATCGGTGCAAAATTACCCTTAGTTCAAGGGGTTTCATTTGCAGGTGTGGCGACGATGATTGCCATAGTAACCGCAGGCGGTGGGCTTTCTGCTGTTTATGGTGCGGTGATTGTTGCATCTCTAATTGGCTTTTTCCTAGCACCTTATTTTTCAAAAATTATTCGTTTTTTCCCACCGATTGTGACTGGCTGTGTGATCACTGTGATTGGTCTTTCATTGCTGCCTGTAGCGGTACGCTGGATGATGGGGGGAAACAATAAAGCACCAGACTGGGGAAGTGCTGAGAACATCAGCTTGGCATTTTTGACTTTGGGTATTGTGATTGCGCTGAACTTAACCCGTAATGCAACCATCCGACGTTTATCTATTTTGTTAGCCATCGTTTTTGGTACGGTGCTGGCTTATGCCTTTGGCTTTGGAGATTTTTCTAAAGTTGCAAATGGTAACTGGATTCAATTTCCAAGCTTCTTTGCTTTCGGTATGCCAACTTTTGAGTTAAGTGCCATTATTGCCATGCTGATTGTGACTTTAGTGATTATGACTGAAACCACAGCAGACATTATTGCCGTTGGGGAAATTGTTGGTACTAAAGTGGATGCTGAGCGCATTACCAATGGCTTACGTGCAGATATGCTATCTAGTGCAGCAGCGCCAATTTTCGGTTCATTCATGCAAAGTGCTTTTGCACAAAATGTCGGTTTAGTAGCGATTACTGGCGTGAAAAGTCGCTTTGTTGTTGCAGCGGGTGGAATGATTTTAGTCGTATTAGGCGTTCTACCAATTATGGGGCGACTGATTGCAGCGATTCCTGTCCCTGTATTAGGTGGTGCTGGTTTAGTTTTGTTTGGAACGGTTGCGGCAAGTGGTATTCGTACCTTGGCGAAAATTGACTATAACGAGCAAAAGAACCTCATCATTGTTGCGACTGCGATTGCAGCAGGGATGATTCCAATTATCGATCATTCGTTCTACGCAAACTTCCCGAAATGGGTGCAAACACTCTTTCATTCAGGCATTAGTTCGACTTGTTTGATGGCGATTATTTTAAATATTGTGTTCAATCATTTGAATTTATTTAAAAATAAAGAAGTGACAATGAGCAAAGATCAGGTTAAAAAACCAAGCATGGCGATAGATGTGCATCATTAATCATGGCAGATCTTGGGTCTTGAACCATACGATGATTCATAGAATATAGTTTGTATAGAATAAATAAAGCCCTTTGAATTGAGGGCTTTTTTAATGCGTTATGTTTAAATTAAATAATATCAAGAGATGAAATTAATTATGTATTAACAATTGGTTAAGTGATTTTTAGTCTATTTAACTGTAAGTGTTTAAGCTAAAAATACATTAATTTGAAATGTGAATAGGCGTTGGGAACTGGAACACATCACAATTATGTCCAATGCCAATACGATCGATGACGGCAAAGCTGCTTGGTGCTTCGAGTGTCAGGAGAGGATGATGCCATGTTCCTGCACGATAGTTGACTCCTTGGCTACCATCAGTGATGAAAGCACATAGCTGTGTAAGATCAGGGCTGTGATCATCCAACGCAGGTGCAACTACCACTAAAAAAGCCTGCGCTTGCATTGGAATAAACGCTTGTGAGCCGTTGGGATGACGCTCCAACATCGAAATCGTAAAAGGCAATTCAGTGGTTTTGATATTTCTAAAGATGCTAATTCCAGCAACCGCATCACCTGAAATTTCTGTTTCCACGAGGGCATGATATCGCTCTGTATGTGTGTCATTGATGTGGAAAAAATCATGTCCAGTTGTGCAAATGACCTCTCCAAAAGGCGCAAAGCCTTCAATACTGAGAGCTTGTATTTTTATGCTGTGTGTCATGTTTAGATATCTTATAGGGCATTTAATTAAAAAAATTGAAACCAAACACATAGGAAGCACGAAGGCTTCCTATGTGATTAACACTGCAATTAAGGATGCATTTTCCCCCATAACCGTATGCGACTAATCCCCCCGTCAGGAATCATATTGATGCGGATATGCGATATTTTTTCATGCTTTAAAATCTCACTGACAAAGCAATGAATATGATCCATCTGCATGTCTTGTGCATCGAGTAAAAACGGCCAGAACATACTTTGCGGAATCAGTTGAGGGTCAGTGGCATCTTCTACATAGATCGCTTGTATGGAAACCTGCGCAGGGAAGTTGCCTTTAAAATGGGCAGTATCAATATCAATTTTCTCTATTGCACCAGATTGACCCAAAGCCAAAATGCACCAGTCAAAACCTGGTGCACGACGACGTTTCGTTTCCCAACCATCTCCCATATTGATGCCACGGCCAGGGTTAATTAAGTTTCGTGGATGTCCAAAATGAGCATCACTATAAGCAATAACACGTCCACCATTTTCTAGCGCAACGAGGTCTAATGTGCTCGTATTGTCTTGAATTTGAACCTGAACTTCACCATAGACTTTAAATCGAGCAATACCACCGTCTGGATATATATTTAAACGTACATGGGTAAAAACCTGATCATTTGAGACGGTCAATATATGGTGTTGGCTCGGGCCCAATACTGTATTGTCTAAGATATTGACCCATGCTGCCTGTGCTAGCTCACCACTCGGTGCAAAACAAGCTTCAACTGATGCGGAAGCTGGATAATTCCCTGTAAAGAATGTTGTATCAATATCTAAGGCTTGAATTCGGCCAGCAACACCGAGTTGGATGATTGCCCAATCATAACCTGCATGGCGCTTACGACGCGTTTCCCAACCATCCATCCATTTGCCATGCTCATCAAATTTGTCTTCGACAAAGATAGGTGCATAAAATTGAAGCATGCGTTTTGCTTCTGCAAAAAAATCATCTGAACATTCAAGTATTTTTGCACCAATACGGTCATCTGCTAAATTTGTAAGTGTCTGTAATTGTGCAGGAATATCAAAACTTGGTGCGAGTAAAGTCGCCATATATAAAATCCATTCACTATTTTCATTTAAAACATATGCATTTTGCTTTTAGTGTTAAAAATTTAACATTTGATAAAAACAAGCATTTACACGTGTTTAGAAGCACAGCCTGTGCCAACTTTAGAATTTTTTATTGTTTGTTTGAAAAAATGGCATGCTTTTCGCTTTTTAGGAGAAAGATATTTAAAAAAACACAGGGGAGTTATAGATGGACATTACAATTATTGGTGCGGGTATGGCGGGCCTAACGACTGGGATCGCTTTGAAAAAATTTGGACACCAAGTAACCATCTATGAACAGGCAGAACAAATTTTACCTGTTGGAGCCGCCATTTCTTTATGGTCTAACGGTGTCAAATGTTTGAACTATTTGGGGCTAACCGAACAAGTCGAAAAGCTCGGTGGCAAGATGGATCATTTAGCCTATATCGATGGCTTAACTGGTGATGTTATGACGCAGTTTAGTCTGTTTCCTTTAATCGAAGAAGTTGGACAACGACCTTATCCCGTTTCACGTGCAGACTTACAAAATATGCTCATGGATGAATTTGGTCGTGAGAAGATTCATCTAGGCAAAAAAATGGTGAGCTTCTCAGAACAAGATGATCAGGTGATCACCCGTTTTGCCGACGGAAGTGAGGTTCAGGCTGATTTATTGGTTGGCGCCGATGGTACACATTCATTGACACGAGCGTATGTATTAGGGGAACAAGTTGAGCGCCGCTATGCAGGTTATGTCAATTGGAACGGTTTAGTCGATATTTCAGAAGAATTTGCTGCGGCAGATCAATGGACGACATTTGTAGGAGAAGGTAAGCGCGTTTCGCTGATGCCCGTTGCCGACAACCGATTCTATTTCTTCTTTGATGTACCTTTGGCAGCAGGCTTAGAAAATGACCGCACACAATATAAGGCCTTATTTAAAGAATACTTTAAAGGTTGGTGTGAACCGGTTCAAAAGCTAATTGATGCTGTAGATACCCAAAAAACCAATCGGGTAGAAATTCATGATATTGAGCCTTTTGCAGATTTCTACAAAGGCCGTGTGGTGATCGTGGGTGATGCAGCACACAGTACAACGCCGGATATTGGACAAGGCGGCTGCCAAGCAATGGAAGACGCAATTTATTTAGCCCGTTCTTTGCAAATCAATACTTTAGGGTTGCAAGATTCATTGCGTCGTTATCAAAATAAACGTAATGAACGTGCCAATGAATTGGTTCTGCGAGCGCGTAAGCGTTGTGATGTGACCCATATGAAAGATGAAAGTGTGACGCGTGAATGGTATGCAGAACTGCGTAAGGAACAAGGCAATCATATTATGAAAGGCATTATCAGTAATATTGTAGGTAATCCATTGGATTAAAAAAATAAACTAATAAAACTTTAGCTTTCAGCAGCCAGTACGGTTTATTTGTACTGGCTTTTTTTATGAAAGTTTTGCGACCCCAAAACTTAAATAATGGTTTAGGGGTTCAAAGATTTTAAATTGATCTTAATTTCTTCCATTTTTTCCACCAAAAGATTAATCATGATCTGAGAAATTCGAGAGGTTTGGCGTTTCGATGCGACACATAAAGCGATGGTCAAACTGTGTAAGCCTTTTTCACGGATTGGTTTAAAAATAATCTTTTTATTCTCAAGCAGTGGCAAAGCATCCATGTATGACATCACACTGATGCCTAATTGTTGCTGAACCAATGACAATATCATTCTAATGTCATTACATTCGATCTTTTGAATCGGACTAAACTTATGATGTTTATATAAAGTCTGTACATATTCACTAATAATGAGTGGTTCACTCGGTAAAATATGCCGTTCATTTAACGTATCTGAAAGATAAATTTTATCCATCCCACCCAAGGTATGATGCGGTGACATTACAAAGCCCAACGGAATTTCTATAAAGGATAAAATCTCTAATTGGCTATGGCTTTTTGGATTTAAGATAATGCCAAAATCTAATTCTGCATCGACGATTTTTCTGGATATATCATCACTGCTATTCATGCTGATGTTGAGGTTGATCCACGGATAAGTCTCAGCCATCTTTTGAATACAGTCGACGACAAAACTGTCATTCAAAGCTGCAATAAAGCCCATTTCAATGTTTCCACGGTTTAAGCCTTGGATTTCATCAAATCGAGTTCGTGTCAGTTGATATTCTTTTTGCCACTTTAATAAATCGGCATAAAGTAATTCACCCGCGAGCGTCAGTTTTAAACCCTGAGGTAATCGTTCAAATAGGGCAACCCCGAGTTCTTCCTCAGCCAAAACGATTTGTCGATGTACTGCCGAGACTGAAATAAAAAGTTGTTCAGCGGCTTTGCGTAGACTCCCAGTCCGTGCAACCGCCATAAAATATTCAGAAAATCTAGAAAAGGTAATCGACATACAGGCTTCAATCTCTATCGCGTCATCAGCGAATCATAATGTTATGTATTTTAAGCGATATTCATGCCAGCTTTATCAAATCGTGCAGCGCACAATGCTTAATGTTCTAAAAAATAGAACAATCTATGCAAATCATTCTAATAGACAGAAATGTGTTTAGAATTTAATTTCGACTTAGAAAATAAGGATTTAGCAAAATTTAAATAGCGCTAAATGCTGAAGAAATATTGAAAATGTCGAGATATACTATGAATGCCATTCCTGTACTCAATTTATTTACCCAACCTCAGTGCAGTACATTTGATGCCAACGACTGGAATATTTTGGCGCAGCATTGGTATCCCGTTGCACGTGTAGAAGATGTTTCAATTGAACCGCAACAAGTGCAATTACTCGATGTAAAAATGGCGTTATATCAAACTGAAAGTGGAAAAATTCATTTGGTTCGTGATATCTGTCCACATCGAGGGGTGCCATTAACTAAAGGCTGGGTCAAGGGTGAAGACATTATTTGTCCATATCATGGTTTACATTATAACGGCGCAGGAAGGTGTGTAAAAATTCCTGCACAGCCAGAGCTGACACAAATTTCAGAGCGTTTTTCATTAACTAAATTTCCAGTTGTATTGAAATATGGATTAGTGTGGACCAGTTTATTTAACCGAGACGAATCTACGGCCAATTTTCCAAATTTAGACACGTGGGATACCGAGCAGCACCAATCGATATTGCCACCTTATGTAGATATTGGTGGTTCAAGTGGACGTCAGCTCGAAGGCTTTATTGATGTTGCACATTTCGCATGGGTGCATCATGAGAGCTTTGCAGACCGTGAAAACCCAAAAGTGCAAAAATATTCGACAGTGCGTACAGACTATGGACTACATACAGAATATCTCAGTGATGTGAGTAATTATCCGCATGGCTTACAACATTTAGCGCCAGAAGATTTTTTATGGAAAAGAACATTTGATGTCTATCTGCCATTTTCAGCAATTTTAACCATTGATTTTCCTGAAAATGGGGTGTTGAAAATCTTAAATGCCTGTTGTCCTGTATCGCATAATAAAACCCGTTTATTTGTGCCTTTAACTCGTAATTTTGATACCACAGGAGATTTACAAGCGGTCTATGATTTTAATGCACAAATTTTTGCTGAAGATCAGGACATGGTGGAAAGTCAAAAACCTGAGGAATTGCCACTGGATATCAGTATGGAGGCGCATTTCGAAGCAGATCGCTCATCCACAACGTATCGTCGCATATTAGCCGAATGGGGGCTAAGCAAACGTTATACCGTTTAAATTTTATATTCGAATAATTTTATATTTGAAGTATTCATGCAAAAAAGCGACTCAATCGAGTCGCTTTTTGAATTTGTAGGCTAAGGATTAGTTTACACGTATCCATGTTTGGCTGCGTCCAAGCGCAGATACACCAATATAGCCACGACCATTTAAGGTCTTACCGTCATTCGACATTTTGGCATTGAAGCTATAGGTTTTACCATTTTTCGGGTCAGTAATTTTACCGCCATCATAGGTATTTTTACCGGTATTTTTCAAACCATTCACGATTTGTACACCGAGTAATGGTTTATTGTGGAATTTACCAACACATTTTTGGCAGTTTTCTGCTTCACCCGGGGTGAGTACATCAACGATTTTTGCAGATAAAACGCCATTTGAGGTTTCGTTAAATTGAACTACGGATAAAGGTTTTTTTGTTTGGTCATCGATGGTTTTCCATTTAGTACCATGCAATGGATCAGCAGCCAATGCTAAGCTAGACACCAGTGATAAACCGATTAGGCTAAGAGTTGTTTTTATCATTTTAGAACCTCTATTGAACATAGTAAGAGATGTGCATCCCTGATCTTCCAAAGGGTGGATACACAAGACTTGGAAAATTACAAAGCATCAGCCTTGCTTTCTTCAAGGACTATATTCACAAAAAAATAAGTATATATTGTGGATTTTATATACTGATTTTGAATATCTAGAATCTGGATCGTGTAGAAAAATAGAATAAATGTTGAGCTTTGTTTATAACATTTGGGGTTTGTATCACTTTTATAAATATCAAACGCAATTTGATTTAAAAAAATTGGAGCTACAATCCGCAAAAAAGCAGGAGCTAAAAGGCTCATTTAAGCTTTCATTTTTTATTGTAATCATGGTGAATTAGATTAATTTGATTTTAAAATATAACGCTAAAGAGCTATGTATAGCATTCATATTTTAGAATTAAATAAAATCATTTCATTCATAGATTAGAACTCGTTAAGCTTGTGCTATGAATAATACGAAAATGCGGCTTGATCACTGAACTGGATTAAGTGTGTATAGGAATAACGATGAAAAATTTTAACAACAAAGTCGCAGCCATTACTGGAGCAGGTTCAGGTATTGGACAGCAGTTAGCTATTCAACTGGCTCAAGCAGGTGCGAATCTAGCATTAAGTGATCGGAACCTTGACGGTCTTGCACAAACGTCTGAAATGATTAAGCACACCGGTGTGAAAATAACTCAGACCCAGTTAGATGTATCTGATCGTGCCGCTGTCGAGCAATGGGCGGCTGCAACCCAAGCTGAATTTGGTCAGGTCAATTTGATCTTTAATAATGCGGGTGTCGCGCTAGCCAGTACAGTAGAAGGTATGCATTATGATGAAATTGAGTGGATTATGAATATCAATTTCTGGGGCGTGGTATATGGGACAAAAGCATTTTTACCGTATTTAAAGCAAAGTGGCGATGGACATATTGTGAATATTTCCAGCTTATTTGGTTTGACTGCTCAACCGACGCAAAGTGCCTATAATGCCACGAAGTTTGCAGTACGTGGTTTTACAGAATCTTTACGTCAAGAATTAGACTTGGAAAATGTCGGAGTGAGCGCTACCTGCGTGCATCCGGGTGGAATTCGAACCAATATTGCAAATAGCGCACGTATGAGTGACAGTATTCGCGCGTTGGGTATGAATCCAGATAGAGCCACGAAAGCCTTTAATAAAGTGCTGAAAACACCGCCTGAAGTTGCAGCAAAAGTGATTTTAGATGCAGTGAAACAGAATAAACGTCGTGTTTTAATCGGCAATGACGCCAAAATCATTGATTTAATTCAGCGGATTGCACCTACACGATATGCCCAAGCCATAGATCTGCTCAGTGGTAAGAAAAAACGTAAATAATTCAAAGTTGAATAAAAAGGGATGATGCAACATGATCCCTTTTTTTTGTTTTTGTTTTTGTTTTTGTTTTTGTTTTTGTTTTTGTTTTTGTCAAAATATATATTTGAAAATGTATTTCTAAAATGAATTAAGCGGTGCTAGAGAAGACGCTATTTTGAAATCACAAAAATTTAGCATAAGTTCAATTGATTAAAAATTTTGAACTATTTAGAAGTAAAATATGAGAAAAATTGATATTTAAATAAAAAATGAACACTTCACAACAAAATATAAGACTATTTTAGCTTGCTAACAGAATTGTATTAAAAAAGTCCTAAGGATTGGACTACACAGGTGACTTAAATGGAATTAAGACATTTAAAATATTTTGTCATGGTTGCACAAGAACTTAATTTTAGCCAAGCGGCCTTAAAACTTTATACGGCTCAGCCTTCTCTTAGCCAACAAATCAAAGACCTCGAAGAGTTTATTGGCGTACAGTTATTTATTCGCTCTAAACGTAAAGTTGAACTGACCGATGAAGGAATTGTGTTTTTAGAACATGCCAAAAACATTTTAGAAAGTGCCGATAAAGCAGTTGCAATGACGCGCCAAGTCAAAAAAGCCAAAGACCAAAAAATCACCATTGGCTTTGTACCAGTTGCTGAAATGAAAATTTTCCCTTTTATTATTCCGAAACTCACAGAGATGTTTTCTGACTTAAAAGTTGAACTTTTGAGCTTAAATGACACGCAAATCGTCAGTGATTTACATAATGGGCGTATTGATATCGCCATTTCTAGGGCAGATGTTAATAACCATGAAATTTCGAGCCAGTTGATATTTGAAGAGCCTTTGATTTTCTTGATGAATAATCAGCATCCATTTGCAAATCAAAATATAATATCAGTCAAATCTTTAGAAGAAATAGATTTTATTATTCCGGCTGAGGAAGTGTCGTCAGTTTTGCATCATAAGATTTTAAAATTTGCAGAAGACAAAAAGATCAACTTAAAAATCATCCAGCGCGCCAGTAATATTTTATTCAACATTAATTCAATCAATATCACACAGTCGTGTACGATTTTACCGAGTTATATTGCAGATATTGCTTATGAAAATATTATTGTCAAAAAGTTAGATACGGACCTTCCAACAATTAACTTATATATGAGTAAGCGCAGTACAAATACATCACCTAGTGTGCAAGCATTTATAAATTTAATTAACGATTTTTTTCATTTGAAGTTTGATTGAAGTTTATCATTTAGTTAAGTGATTCTATTCAATAAATAATCTTCTCAGGGGGGTAAAAACCTTTAGATTTACGCTGATGATAAAGTTTATGTTGGTTCAAATTAGATGGTTTTTTTTAAACTAAGGCTAGGTGGCGATTACTTCATCATAAAAATTGAATCTTTGCGTTGCTATGCTTATTTGCCTAAAGGGTTCACTGGATTGCCAAAGTTGTAGAGCTTTTATTGACTGCTGTGGGATTAGATGTTCAAGAAGCTTTTGAAATCGCTCATCGAGAATTGCCTGAATTAACCGAAGTCTAAATGAAAGCATTTAGTTGTAGATTAAACAAAGAAGATGTAATTTTCCATCTTCTTTGTAGTAGTAATGCGTTTGGATATTATGAACTTTTAGAATCTTGAGCCGTTGTCATCGGCGCTTGTGTAGTTACACGTTTGGTCAAAATGACATGTGCCGCAACACCAATACAAATCCCCCAAAAAACTGAGCTTAGCCCTAAAAAATGCATACCTGAGGCTGTCGCTAAAAAGGTGATCAGCGCTGCATCACGATTGGCTTCATTTTTCATCGCAACCGACATATTTGTTCCAATCGCTCCTAATAACGCTAGACCTGCAAGTGCAGCGACCAACTCTTTAGGTAATAGGCTAAATAACATGACAATGCTGCCTGCAAATAAGCCGCCTAAAATATAAAAAATACCATTGGCAATACCGGCTATATAGCGTTTTTCTTTCAGTTCATGTGCATCTTTGCCCATACACATGGCTGCGGTGATAGACGCTAAAACAATAGTAATGCCTCCGACACATGCGACAACGAGCGAGGCAATACTGGTCGCTGTGATAATCGGCTTAGCTGGTGTGTCATATCCACTGAGTTTCATGATCGCCATCCCCGGAAGGAATTGACCACTCAGACTGACTAAGATTAAGGGAATCGCCAAATTTAAAGTTGAGTTCCAAGTCCAAATTGGGGCAATAAACTGCGGTATAGCGAGTTGAAAATTCACATCAACAGGATTAATTTTGCCTAATGCAAAACTCAAAACGACTCCAGTCAGTAAGACCCAAATCATCGCGTAGCGTGGCGATAGTCTTTTCGAAATAAGAAAGACCAATAACATGCCAAAGACAATGATCGGCATACTATCTGTAGCAGTGAACAGTCCAAGTCCAAACTGAAATAAAATACCTGCCATCATCCCCGCAGCGACATCTTGAGGAATCCATTTTAAGAGTTTGTCAAAATAACCAGTGATGCCGATCAAAAAAATAACAATAGCGGACGTGATATAAGCTGCTATGGCTTCATTCAGTGAAATATTCGGAAAGAGGGTGACTAAAAGCGCCGTACCAGGCGCTGACCACGCGGTAATCACCGGGGTTTTATATTTAATAGAGAGATAAATACCCGCCAGTGCTGCGCCAATAGAAATCCCCCAAATCCATGAAATCATCATGGCTGGGGAAACTTGGGCTTTTTGTGCGGCTTGAAAAAAAATAATCAATGGGCCTGAATATGAGATCAGCACGGCTAAAAATCCTGCAACCGTCGCTGAGATCGACCAATCTTCTTTTAATGTTTTTAACAGGGGTGCCATCGCTTTTGCCTCCATGCGACTATGTCAATGAGCCTGTTGAATTTAACCAATGATTTTTAGAGATTAACCTTGATCTCCACCACCAACAGGGACGACTGTTCCTGTCATATAAGATGAATCATCGGATGCCAAAAATAGGATGGCATTGACTTGTTCCTGAATTGTGCCATAGCGCCCCAAGAATGTACGGTCAATGGTTTGATCGACTACATCTTGCATCCATTGTTTTTCATGATCTGACAATGGGTTGGCGTTTCTTGGTACTTTCCGTGGTGGTGCTTCTGTGCCACCTGTGGCTACGGCATTGACTCGAATACCTTCTTTTGCATGCTCAAAAGCGAGTGCAGCGGTTAAGCCATTGACCCCACCTTTTGACGCTGAATATGGCACACGGTTAATACCACGGGTTGCAATAGAAGATACATTCACAATCGTCCCTTGCTGATTTTTAATCATTTCAGGTAACACGGCTCGGCAGCACCACATAGTTGGAAATAATGAACGATTAACTTCCTTAATGATTTCTTCTTCTGAAAACTCTTGGAAGGGCTTCATCCAAATCGCACCTCCGACGTTATTGATCAAGATATCAATTCGGCCATATTTTTCAATGGCTTGGGTAGCAACTGATTGAGCGCCTGCATATGTTTCAAGATTGGCTTTAACAATAATGGCATCGCCATTATGGGCTTGAATATCGTTCAGTGTATCTTCAACAAAATCTGAGAGATCTGCCAATACCACTTGAGCGCCTTCTCGGGCCACTTGTAGTGCGACGCCACGACCGATACCTTGTGCGGCACCGGTTACAATCACAACTTTATTGCTAAATCTGGCTTGTTCTGACATTAAACTATTCTCCCTTAATTCGCTGAGAATTTTTCAAACAAGAAGTTTGCAGGTTTAACGCCTTCTGTATCTAACCAGCCACGTACAGCTTCAACCATCGGCACAGGACCACAGAGATAAATATCTACATCGCCGTTGTTTAACCAATCTTTTTCAACATGACTGGTCACATAGCCTTTACGTTCATGCTGTGACTCAGGGTGAGCGACCACAGTACGGTATTCGAACCAAGGGAGTTTGCTTTGTAATTCATCGAGCTTGTCTTTTGCCACGATGTCAAACTCATTGGTTACGCCAAATACAAGACGAACAGGTTGTTCAGAACCTTTTTCTTCAAGCACTTGTAACATGGACATAAACGGCGCAATACCTGTACCACCTGCAAGCATGACCACTGGGCGGACGACATTACGCAGATAAAAACTACCGAAAGGTCCTTTGAAGGTCATTTTGTCGCCGGCTTTCGCATCGGCACTTAGGAAAGTACTCATTTTTCCTTCAGGGACATTACGAACCACGAAGCCTGTTAAACGATTGCCCGGCTTTGAACTAAACGAATACGAACGAGTTTCTTCAGTCCCCGGAATGCCGACATTGACGTATTGACCTGCCAAGAAGTTAATGTCAGGTTGACCTTCATCCAGTTGAATATCAAAGGTAATCGTAGAATCCGACATATTTTCAACACGAGACAATGTGCCTTGAAACTCATGAATTTCAGTTTTACACACGTCAGATGATGCACTAATTTGGAAAACAGCATCTGAACTTGGACGACATTGGCAAGCTAAAATATAACCTTGCTCAGCTTCTTCGGGGGTTAAAGCATCTTCGATATAAGATTCTTCAGGCATGTCGTAAGTACCCGACTCACAAAATGCACGGCATGTCCCGCATGCGCCATCACGGCAATCTAGAGGGATATTGATTTTTTGACGATAGGCTGCGTCGGATAGGGTTTCACCTTGAGCAACACTAATAAAACGAGTAACGCCATCGTCAAATTGAAGTGCAACATTATGGTTTGACATGGCTGAATATCCTTTTGAAAATCTGGTATAACGTGTCCTTTCAGCCAAATATCCTTCTGGCTGAAAGTAAAACCTTGCTTAGTAAAATAAGCTTTTAGAGGTGATAAATATCAATAACTTGGTTGATATAATCGTTTTTCAGAACAACATATTTGCTAAGGATTTTTGGCTGCTCGCCTGAAAAATCAATTTCATAACGTGACATGCCAAAGTAGCTATAGTTGGTTTTATAGCGGAAACTTAAGGTGTTCCAGTTAAAACGCACCGTTACTTTGTCACCATCACGTTCAATAATCTCGACGTTATTAATGTTGTGGCTGGTTCGGGTATCTGGCATCGTGGCAGATGAACGCTCAGTTTTAATGCGGAAGACACGGTCTTCTAAACCTTGGCGGTCTGGATAATAAATCAAAGAAATCTCAGACTGCGCATCTTCCGTTAGGCGGTCATCGTCATCCCAAGCCGGCATCCAAAATGATGCAGATGGGGCATAGCACTCTAGCCACTCATCCCACTTTTCATCATCTAAAAAACGCGCTTCGCGGTAGAGGAACTGAGATACAGCTTCAATGCTTACGCTGTCTAAATGTGCAGTTGCATTCATGCGACATCTCCTTGTTCATTTGCGACTTGTTCTGCCAATTCTTTTTCTTCAGCGATGGCATGTTTCATGGTTTTTAACCAATATTGATGCTGAGCAAGGTAAAGACCTTCATCTTCGGTTTTGATGCCACTTAATAGTGGTTTTAATCCAATTTCATTGGCTGCATCATCCGGTCCATGAATCCAGTGTTTTGAACCACGGCACATGTCGTTCCATTCCAGTTCAATCCCTGCATAACCTGCTTGGCAGGCACGGAATTCTTCTAAATCATCGGGTGTTGCCATGCCTGAGGCATTAAAGAAGTCTTCATATTGACGAATACGACGTGTACGTGCTTCTGGCTCTTCA
Organism: Acinetobacter sp. YH12145; assembly: GCF_013418335.1. Lineage (NCBI taxonomy): Bacteria > Pseudomonadati > Pseudomonadota > Gammaproteobacteria > Moraxellales > Moraxellaceae > Acinetobacter > Acinetobacter sp. YH12145. The sequence continues at coordinate 17,035 of NZ_VPCE01000008.1, forward strand.
CCAACAGGGGCTATACAATAAATCGTAACTTCAGTTTTATTGACAGAAATCGGGCGTAAAACACGAATTTGTGAACCGAATTGATCCATCAAATAAACGTTTGGATAAAGACATAGGTTACGTGAACGTTCAATCATCCATTTCGACATCGGCGCGCCAAATTTTTCGGTATATTCATCGGCTTTGCTAAAGTTTGGACGATCTTCTGGGTTAGCCCATTGGGTCCACAACAACATGTGACCACTGTCAAAACCATAAGAACCACCGCCTTGCTTACCCCAAGAACCCGCACTCATGGCACGAATATTATCTGCTGCTTGCGCTTCTTTACGGTGCTGAGTGGTCGCTGCATAGTTCCAATGCACGGCTGAAACGTGATAACCATCTGCGCCATTTTCAGCTGTCAGTTTCCAGTTACCTTCATAGGTATAGGTAGATGAACCACGTAAAACTTCCAAACCGTTTTCAGATTGACCTTCGATCATGTCGATAATTTTGGTGGTTTCACCTAAGAATTCTTCAAGGCTTGGCACATCAGGATTTAAGCTACCAAATAAAAAGCCTTTATAACTTTCAAAGCGCGCGACTTTTTTCAAGTCATGTGAACCATCTTGGTTAAAGCAATCTGAATAACCAGCTTCAGCAGGGTCTTTAACTTTGAGCAATTTACCTGAGTTATTAAAAGTCCAACCATGGAATGGACAGGTGTAGGTTGCTTTGTTGCCTTTTTTATAACGACATAACTGTGCGCCACGGTGTGAGCAGGCATTGATCATGGCATTCAGTTCACCATTACGGTTACGTGCAATGATGATCGGCTGGCGACCGATATGAGTCGTGTAATAATCATTGTTATTTGGAATTTGGCTTTCATGCGCCAAATACACCCAGTTACCTTCAAAAATGTATTTCATTTCAAGATCAAATAACGCTTGATCAGTAAATACTGAGCGGTGCAATTTAAATTCACCAGTGTCAAAATTATCGACAAGAAGTTCATCAATACGATCTAGATGGCTGGTGTTAATTACAGGAATACGTGGCATGTCCATTCTCCGACTGTCCAATGAGGGGATAGTCACCGAGTTGTCAAACTTGGATGAGACAGCTCGGCTTCCTTAGATTGAGTAATTAAGCGCTAGCGCGTCGACGATCTACTTCAGTATTTGGTGCAGCAGCTTGTTCTTCAACTAACTCAACATTAAAGCTAATGTGCTTAAACGGTTGGTTTAGACCACGACGTGCAATTTCAGCTTCGTCTGTGATATCAACAGCAGTTGCCACCAGACCATCACGAGTTGCAAAGGCAAAGTCGTCCCAAAGGTATTTATCACCTTCGATGTTGAATTGAGTAGTTAGCTTGCGGTAACCCGGTGCAGAGATAAAATAATGAACATGTGATGGACGGTTACCATGACGGCCTAATTTGTCTAAAACAAATTGAGTTGTACCTTCTGGAGGGCAGCCATAACCAACGGGCATCGTAGTTTGTGCAACATATTTACCGTCTTGGTCAGAAAGAATCGTACGGCGAAGGTTAAAGTCAGATTGAGACTTATCAAAGAAAGAATAGTTACCTAGGCTGTTGGCATGCCAAATTTCAACTTTAGCGCCTTCAATGATGTTGCCTTCGGTATCTGTTACTGTACCTTCAATAAACAGTGTTGGAATTTTATCGGTTTCCGTACCATCATCCATACGAGCAAAGCCCACTGATTCAGGTGCGCCAGCCACATATAAAGGGCCTTCAATGGTACGTGGTGTACCACCTGTAATACCTGCTTTCGCATCAGCTTCATCGGCACGTAAATCTAGATAGTGCTCTAAACCTAAACCAGCGGCTAAAAGACCCAATTCGTTCGCTTGACCCGCGTCTGTAAAATACTCTAGACCTTTCCATAGTTCAGTTTGAGTAATATCTAGATCTTCAATCGCTTGGAATAAATCACCCAATAAACGTACCACAACTTGCTGTACACGTTGGTCAACAGGCCCTGTCGCTGTATCTACGTTCATTTGTTTAACCAGAACATCAATCTCTTGACTGTTCATACTATATCTCCTTAAGTATGCATTTAAGTTTGGGTGGCTATCACTCGATAAAAGAGGTCTTTGGCTGCCACGTTCCTTGTTTGGTTGTCTAACAATACTTTTTAAGTTGTTTCGTGTAGCGGTTGAAGCCTCTTTCAGGTAATGCGCTGCACGATGTTTTTGATCTGTTGGATGGGATTAAATTTGCTTAATCCTGTCTATGTGATATACCTTAAAAGAATAAAATCTTCACGTCGAAGATCAAATTTGCATTTTATTATACTTAATAGGTATTGATGGCCATGGAACTAAGACACTTAAGATACTTTGTCGCAGTGGTTGAAGAGCAGAGTTTTACCAAAGCGGCAGAAAAACTATATATAGCTCAACCACCTTTGAGTCGGCAGATTCAAAATTTGGAACATGAGCTTGGAATTCAGTTATTTGAACGAGGTAGCCGTCCGCTTAAGACTACAGAAGCAGGTCAGTTTTTTTATCATCATGCTTTAAAACTTTTGTCTAATGCAGAAGAAATTAAATCAATGACGAAACGAATCGGTTTAACAGAACGGACCGTGACAATCGGTTTTGTGAGCTCTTTATTGTTTGGTTTACTTTCGAATATTTTGTATTTATTTAAACAACAACATCCACATTTAAAAATAGAAATGGAGGAAATGGCGACCACTGAACAAATTAAAGCATTAAAAGAAGGTCGTATAGATGTCGGCTTTGGGCGTTTGCGTATTTCAGACCCCGCGATCAAACGGGTTTTACTGCGTGAAGAACGCTTAGTGGTAGCCTTACATGCTAGTCATCCATTGGCACAAAAAAAGGAAGGGGTATATCTCGCAGATCTGATCGATCAACCATTGATTTTTTACCCAAATCACAACAAACCAAACTTTTCGACCCAGGTGCGTGGCATATTTTCAGAGTATGGTTTGGAACCTAAAAAAGTACGTGAAGTACGTGAATTACAACTGGCACTAGGCTTTGTTGCAGCTAATGAAGGGGTTTGTATCACTCCAATGAGTGCCCAAAGTGTGCAATTAACACATTTAACCTTTGTTCCTATCTTAGATGAAGCCGCGATTAGCCCTGTATTTATGGCTGTGCGTCATATGGATGAGAGCGAAGATATTCGTGGTTTATTTGATAGTGTTTATCAAGTATATGATTTGGAAGCGATTCCTTATGATCGTGCTGTGTTTTGAGTATGCTGTCGCTAGACGTTCAGATGAACTGCACATATGAAATGATCTATTTAAATAAAGCGGAATCAAGGGATTAATTTGTATTCAACTTTTTAGGTATACAAACATGCCTAATCGGTTTTGGACATTAAGCACCGACTTATTCATTGTGAAAAGCGAATTTTACAAGCTTCACAATTAGGAGGTGGGCTATGCAAAACCAGAAAATTAATATTAATACCTTGGTTGATGAAGCCAAATTTACGCCATTTCATTGGGGTGTTTTGATTTGGTGTCTTTTGATTATTATTTTTGACGGTTATGACTTGGTGATCTATGGCGTTGCCTTACCGTTGTTGATGCAAGAGTGGTCATTATCTGCGGTACAAGCCGGCTTACTGGCAAGTACGGCTTTATTTGGCATGATGTTTGGTGCCATGTGTTTTGGCACACTGTCCGATAAAATTGGTCGTAAAAAAACCATTATGATCTGTGTCGGTATTTTTAGTGGTTTTATCTTCTGCGGCGCTTTTGCAAGTACGCCAGTCGAGTTTGGTATTTTACGCTTTCTTGCCGGTCTAGGCATCGGTGGCGTTATGCCGAACGTTGTGGCATTAATGACAGAATACGCGCCAAAACGTATACGCAGTACCTTAGTTGCACTGATGTTTAGTGGTTATGCCATTGGTGGTATGGCTTCAGCGTTATTGGGAGCTTGGTTAGTGCCAGTATATGGCTGGAAAATCATGTTTTATATTGCGATTATTCCATGTCTTGCACTGCCTTTAATCTGGAAATTCCTCCCTGAATCATTGATGTATTTAACTTCAAAGCATCAAACAGATACGACTCGAACGATTGTCTCAAAAATTGCCCCTGAACAAGTCCTCACAACAGATACTCAATTTGTACTCAATGAGGTTTCTGAAGAAGACAAAGCACCATTAAAAGCATTATTTCAACAAGGTCGTAGTTTCAGTACGTTCATGTTCTGGATTGCATTTTTCATGTGCTTATTGATGGTTTATGCACTTGGAAGTTGGTTACCAAAATTGATGATTCAAGCCGGCTATTCGCTTGGTGCAAGTATGATTTTCCTCTTTGCACTGAATATTGGTGGAATGGTAGGGGCTATTGGTGGTGGTGCTTTGGCAGACCGATTCCATATCAAGAAAGTACTGAGCATCATGTTCATGTGTGGCGCATTGGCTTTAATCTTACTGGGCTTTAACAGTCCGCAAATGGTTCTGTATACCTTAATTGCTGTAGCAGGCGCAGCTACCATCGGTTCACAAATCTTACTTTATACCTTTGTCGCACAATACTACCCAACCACTGTACGTTCTACAGGTATGGGCTGGGCATCGGGCATTGGACGAATTGGTGCAATCGTTGGACCGGTACTTACTGGTGCGCTGTTAACCATGAATTTGCCGCATCAAATGAACTTCTTGGTGATTGCTATTCCCGGTGTCATTGCTTCTTTAGCAATATTTATGGTGAATTTACAAGCGTCAGTAGAGGCATCTACTCAAGGTCAATCACGAAAGATCAATACACAAGCCATTAAAAATCCAGCGAATTAAGCCGGTATTTAAAGATTTAACATTACCCCAAAATTTTAGTTTCCAGGCCCTGATGCACAGCATGAAGACTAGTGGGAAATTGTGACAAAAAATAAGGAAAGGGCATCGCCCAAATCGAGGTCAGGATGAAAACTCAAAAGCTAAATTTAGTCAAAAAAACCTTTAAAATGAAACCGATGATACTGGCTTGTGCAGCCGTGTTCCCCATGTGGACACACGCGGCTGTCAGCGAAGCTGAAGTTGAACAGTTGCGTGATGAAGTCAAAGCATTAAAAGCCATGATGCAGCAATATGTTCAACAGCAAAACACTTTGTCGAGTGAAATCAAAGACGTAAAACAACGACCTGTAGTTGCTGCACAGACTCAAACACCGAGCCTGAGTTTAAATACCAAATCGGGCGCTGAGTTTAGCTTGTATGGCAATGTGCGTGCAGATGCATCTTATCAGGCAGAAGGCGGCAGCTTATCTCGCCTGTATAACCAAATGAATAGTGTTCCGCTAGAAGGGAATGCTGAAAGTTCAGATCGTTTAAAAGCAACACTTGCTGCCACACGTTTAGGCCTAGACTTTAAAACGCCGACTCAAGTGGGCGATGTAGGCGGTAAAATTGAAGTCGACTTTTTGGGTGCAAATGATGGACTGAGGATTCGTCATGCCTATTTAACTTATGGTGATTGGTTGGTGGGGCAAACATGGTCTAACTTTGCTGTACCTGATTATATGCCTGAAACTATTGATGCATTGGGCTATGTTGGTGGTGCTGTTAAACGTACACCGCAAGTTCGCTATAGTCACAAATTTAGTCCTGAGACAAATCTTGTGCTTGCAGCAGAAGATTCTAAGGATGACAGTTCAAATATGCGTTTGCCTGCATTAACAGCGCGGTTAAACCATAAAATGACAGATACACTCATGTTGAGCGCACGTGCGATGGGTGCTGAAAAGAAAACGGATACGGATACAGAAACCGCATGGGGACTTGGTCTGGGCGCAAAGCTAGATTTGACGGATAAAACAGTGCTCAAAGCGGATTATTACCATGTCAAAGGCGACAGTAGTTTTGTGTCATGGACCAACCAAGGTTTTGTGACCAATGCGGATAAAGACATCATCGCCACCAATGAATTTGACTCGATTACAGTAGGTTTAACTCAACAAATTTCAGCACAATGGCGCGGAACATTGGGCTATGGTTATATGAAAGCAGATAACAATGCAGATTATGTCAACTCATTAGTCGATAAAACCAAGGCCAATAAAAACTTGTGGCAAGCATGGGCAAATGTATTTTACAGCCCTGTTAAGCCGATTAGTTTAGGTCTGGAGTATGTCTATGGTGAACGTGAAGCTTTTGGCGCCGCACCAAATGGCAGTACTAAGGGGGAAGATAACCGAATTAATGCGGTCGCGATGTACAACTTCTAATGCTATTACAGAGAATAGTTTAATTTAAATTGCCTTAGAAATTTCAATATCAATTTAACGAGAGCGTGATTGGAAGTATGTTCAGGTTTTGACATCTGACTTTCCGACAATCTTTCAATGCGTACTCTTAATCAATACACGCCCTTGATCTTCTCAGATTGAGGGCTTTTATCTTATTTAGAAACTTTTATTTTTTGACTAAAAAATATAATTATCTGTTTTATTTCATTTAACAAATCATTTGAATATAAAAATACGAAGAAGAATATTGATAAAAATCATGAATTTTGAAATATTTTGATACATACATGATGATAAAACACACTACAATCCTTGCCGTCAAATTCGTTTCACTTAGAAGACGCAATCATGGATGTCCCTCAATTTTCCAAATATAACAACACGTCACTTAAGCTTTTAAGCCTGATGATGCTTACTGCAATGGCACAATATAGTGTTGCAGATAGCAATGTATTACCTGAAATCACCATTAACGTTGAACAAAGTTCAATGGATGAAAAAATAAAAAAAGCACTGACCAAAGTAAATGGTGCAACCAATGCGATCGTTGCAGCAGACATTCAAGATGTACCCAAGCGAACAAATGCTGATTTATTTAAAAATCAACCGGGGATATACGCGGCATCTTCAGGAAATGAAGGGGTGAAACTGTCGATACGTGGCTCGGGGATCAATCGTGCACCGGGGGCGCATGCTTCAGGGTTGTATGTAACCTTAGATGATTTGCCATTTACAGGGCCAGGAGGAACACCTTATGAACTGCTTGAGCCGCTGTGGGTAGACCATATAGAGGTTTTACGGGGGGCTAATGGTTTAACACGTGGTGCATTAAGCTTGGGTGGTCTAATTAACTATGCTAGCCCAACTGGAAAAAATGCAGCTAAATTGTCAGTGCACCATGAAATGGGTAGCCATGGTTATCAAAAAAGTGAAATTAGCTCAGGACAACAAATTGGCGACTTAGACTATTATCTTTCCTTAACGCAAAGTGATGATGACGGTTTTCAAGATCATGCTTCAAGCCAGAGCAAAGGTTTATCGGCCAATGTGGGATATAAAATAAACCCTAACCTAGATACACGTTTTTATCTGCGTTACCGAGAAACTAAACACCAAACACCGGGACGTCTAACCCAACAACAGATTGAACAAGATCCAAAACAAGCAGTAGCCCAAAATATCTCGCTGAATAATAATCGTCCACAGTCAGGAAGTCTTTGGTTGGCGAATAAAACCAATATGACTTTGGACTCCGGTGATCGCTTACAGTTGGGTCTGGCCTATCATCATTATCCGATGGATTTGCAAGAAGGGTTATATAGTACTGATGTAAACTATGACGATATCAGTACCTTATTTAACTACCAATTTGACCGAACCTTGTGGGGGCATGAAAGTCAAAATACTTTAGGTTTCCGTAGTACCACGCATTTGCCAGATGGTCAGGTCGTTGAACGCTTGCGTGTAGCGCAAGGCGCCTATGCTGCGGGTACAGAAACGCGGCATTATACCTATCAAGGTGGTGACTATGTTTTATATTATGCCAATGCCTTGGCACTACACCCACAGTTTTGGCTCGATAGTCGAGTTGCATTGGCGTACACCCATCGTGAAAGTGAAGTGACATGGCCTGTGCAAAGTCATAAAGAAAATATTCGTGAATGGAATGTCCTGCCATCGCTAGGTTTTCGATATCAAATCCAACCTGAAACACAGCTCTTTGCCAATGTCAGTCGAAGCTTAGAAGCACCACATCCTTGGGCTTTAATTTGGGGTTCGGATCAAAAGTTCCCCGACGAAAGTGGCGCAGCGACGGGACGCCAAAATGCTCCGATTCATTTGAATAGTCAGACAGCGAATACTCTTGAACTAGGTGGGCGTGGTCAACATGCACTGGGTGAGTGGAATATTGCATATTACTATTCACAGGTTAAAAATGAACTGTTGGCTGTTGAAATCCAACCAGAGCCTAATCCGATAATTTACGAATCGAATGCTTCAGACACCGTTCATCAGGGGATTGAAGTCGGTTTAAACAGTTCACTTTGGCAAAATGATACATATGGACAGGTTCAACTAAAACAAGCCTATACCTTGAATGATTTTCACTATAAAAATGATGCGGTATTTGGAAAAAATGAGCTTGCAGGTATACCAAAACACATCTATCAGGCTGAACTGAAATACGAACATCCTTTAGGCTTTTATGCTGCGGTGAATACACTTTATGCCGCAAAGGTCGCAACCGACTATGCCAATAGTTTCTACGCAAAAGATTGGCAAATTTGGGGAGCATCGTTCGGCTATATTCAACCGCAAAAACAGTATATGGCTTGGTTGGATTTCAGAAATATGGCTAATAAAAAATATGCATCTACCGTGACACCGGGCTATAACGATGCCGGCAAAGATCCTGCGCGTTTAACACCGGGTGAAGGTCGGGCGGTATATGCAGGACTGACGTATCATTTTAATTAAGCATCTTATATTCAAATACAGCGAACAATTAAAAAGCCTTATGCTGCGGATTTGATAATAAAAAAGGGAGCCAATCAGCTCCCTTTTTTTAAATCTTTGATTGAGTTGTTAAGCAGTACGAGGCATATCTTGAATACGTCGCCATGGCTGAGCTTCTTCAATTTCATACGCCAGTTCAATCAAGGTTTTTTCATCACCGACATCGGCTGAAATTTGCATACTGATTGGAAGTCCGTCGTTTTGCGTTTCTCCCATAGGAATCGACATACCCGGCGCACCCACCACATTTTGAATAGGTGTAAATGTTACATAGTTCTGTATACGCTCAAATAACTGGTCAAACGGTAATTGAGGTGACAAATAGCCAATTTTAGGTGTGGTATGTGCAAGTACAGGCGATAGCAAAACGTCATAATGCTTAAAGATTTCACGATATTGTTGCTGCATTTTCTTTAATCGATACAGAAATAGCGGGGTTTTATAAAAGTTTTTTTTATACAACTTCGATAAACCAACGGTTAAGTGATCTAACTCTTTGGGGTTAAAGTCAGCGCCAAAGATTTTCTTGCCAAAGGTACTCAGTAAAAAGGACAACATCCCCCAATATTCACTAAAATCTTCAACAAAGCTTAAGGAAAAAGGTAATTGAAGTTCTTCAACATGATGACCTAATTTTTCTAAGAGTGCTGCGCTATGCATTAAGGTTGCAGTTGTTTCGCTATCTATTTGCCCTGTAATCGATTGCGGGACTAAACCTATGCGTAATCGACGTTTAGAAGGTCCATGAATCATGCCTATGCGTGGCAGCTTTTTATTGTAATAACTTGACTCCATTCCTGCATAGAAATGCGCAGTATCTCGTATGCTACGGGTTAAGACACCTTCACTGATGATATTAATCGGAAGAGAGCCAGCTGCTTCACTGTCATAAGTACGTCCACGGCTAGGCTTTAATCCAATCAAACCGCAGCATGCAGCAGGGATACGAATCGAACCACCGCCATCATTGGCATGTGCAATCGGCACTACACCGGCTGCAACGAGAGCTGCGGAACCGCCAGAAGACGCGCCGCAGGAATAACTTAAATGCCACGGGTTATAGGTGGCTGAGCCATCTTTATATTCGGTACTGGCATTTAGACCAAATTCAGGGAGCTTAGATTTTCCTAATACGACAAAACCTTGATCTAAGATTTGTTGGCTAATTTGAGGATTACGATCGGCTGGTTTTGAACCTATGGCCTTTGAACCATGGCGTGATGGCAAGCCTTGATAATCTAGATTATCTTTAAAGAAAAAAGGGACGCCCGCAAATAGACCATGATCAACATATTGATTTTGCTCTAAAGCACGTTGAAAACAGTCCAGTTCAATGGCATTTAGATGCGGATTGACGTGTTCCGCACGTGCAATGGCCGCTTGTGTTATTTCTTGCACGGAGGCTTCTTTAGATTTGATGAGCAGTGCAATCCCCACAGCATCCAGATCTGTGAGTACATCCGAACTAAAGGCATGTATGCGTTGACTGTGTTTTTGATCTTCCATGAACGAACCCATTTGTTTTTTGAATTTTGGTAAATGTTGAATGAAATCGGTGTTATCTCAACAACAAATATATGTATTTGAACAATATCTGTTTGAGCATAATAATGACAATAAAAATTGTCAAATATTCATCTGATCTGAGGAAAGTGCAGAGATTATACTAAGGAGGGCATCTAAAGCCTGTTGAATATCATCCTTCCATGCAAAGGAACAATTTAAACGGATATATTGAGTTTTGGCTTCTGATACGTTAAATAAACGGCCTGGAGCAACACCGATCTGCTGTTGAATTAAGGCTTCATAGACCGCCATGCTTTCAATATTTTCTGGTAGTTTTAACCAAAGAAAATAACCACTTGGATGATATTGTAATTTGCATCCAGTCGGTAGGCGGCTTTCTAAATAACGGTAAAACTGTAATTTATGTTGCTGTAGACTTTTTCTTAAGACCCGTAAATGTTTTTCATAATGATAATTTGAAATAAATTCCACCAAGGCATTTTGCAATAAGGTATTGACGGAAATAGTACTCATAAGCTGTAAGTGTTGAATCGCTTGAGAGTATTTACCCGCATGCACCCAACCCACTCGAAATGCAGCACCTAACGTTTTAGAAAAAGATGAGCAGTGTAAGACCATATTATTTTGGTCAAAGTATTTCATTGAAACGGGTTTCTTGGATGCATAATGCATTTCTTCATACACATCGTCCTCAATTAAATGCACATGATATTGGTGTAATAACACGGCAATTTTTTGCTTGATTTCATCACTCACTGTGAAGCCCACAGGATTATGCGAATTCAGCATCAGCCAACAAATTTTGACGGGATAAGTTTTTAAAATATGTTCAAATGCGGTTAAATCAAATCCGTCTTGTGGATGTTCAGGTAAGGTCACCACTTTAAGGCCTAAGCGCTCTGCAGCTTGCAAGGCGCCATAGAAAATATTTTGCTGTAACACAATATAATCACCCGGTGAGGCAATGGCCTGTAAGGAAAGATTCAGTGCATCCATACAGCCTGAGGTAATCACAATATCCTCTGGATCTGTGGCAATGCCTTGCATGCAATAACGCTGTGCAATCAACTTACGAAGGGCTAAATTACCGGGTGGAAGATTATCAATGGCATCGTAACTTTTGGGATTTCGGGAAATTTGCCCCATGATTTGGGTTAACTTTTTAGAAAAAACAATGTCTTGAGCTGGAAAGGCTGATCCCAAGGGAATGATTTTTTCATCTTGTATTGATTTTAAATACTTAAATACTAGCGAGTTAATTTCAACAGGAGTGTTTAAGGACACGATCTGAGTTTGTTCAGCCTCTATTTCGAGTAAACCTTGCGCCACATAGTAGCCTGATTTTTCACGTGCATAGATTAAGCCACGCGATTCCAACTCCTGATAGGCATTCATGACCGTGATCAAACTAAAACCGGACAACTGCACTTGTTCACGTAAAGACGGAAGTTTTTCGTGCGCTTTTAAAGTGCCATTTTCAATCAGTTGACGTAGGTGCTGAGCGAGCTGTTCCGATTTATACATAGTCATCAACAAGTCAAGATTCTGTTATAAATATATCAGTAAAAGAAACTTTACATTATATTTTTATAACAGATGAGTCTGTACTGTTATATGTTTTTTCAAATTCACTGTATCTAGTTTTAAGCTTGATTTTTTTATAAGGTGCATTGACCACAACACTTGTGGCGTCAAATGGTAGGGAAGTTAGGGAGTTGAGTATGTTTAAAGCCAGTGAATTAGAACTGTTACAACATTTACTGGTGGATGTTCCATTGACAGATTCAACGCTGCATCTGCTGCAACAACAGCATACTAATTTAGAAGCGGTGCTGTTACGTAGTCGAATTTTGCGCCAAGTACAGCAAGTGGGCTATGTCAGTATTTGTCAGGAGCATATGCACGCCAAGGCTGAAAATGCGGCTTTCTTATTTGCACCATTTATCCTAGCAAATTTGAATCAGAAGGTGATCTACGCTACACCGCAAAGCCCTGAAAATGTTGCGATATTGAATCGTTATTATCATGCTGAGGCTAAACTTAGCGCATTTAAAGTTGATGATGTTTTATCGGGACTAAATGTCTACATTGAGCTACATAATGAACAACTATCGCCAGCAGAATACTTCTATTTTAGTTTGATCAATAGCTTATGTAATCCGAAAGTTTCCAGAATCATTTGTATTACACATCTAGATATCGACTTAGAAAAATTAAAACAGCTCGCTGAATTTTTAGATGTTGAAATCCATGTCTTGGCGGATAAAGCTGAACCGATTGATTTTGATCTAAATAAAATCAATATGTTAAAGCTGCTATTTAAAGACAAAGATCAGCAATATATCGATTTATGCCAAAAGTTTTCGTTTATCAATGCGAAAATTTTACAACGATTAGGTTTATATGAATTTGACCGTGCGCAAGTCTTGGTAGAAGACATGTTTTATTCAGAACACATCTTTGAAAAAATGTCGGTATACGGTGAATATATTCAAACGCATCTACAGCACCAAGTGAAAAAGCAGAGTCCTGCATAAGCGATAAAGATGACTAATTAAGTTTATAGCTGTGAATTGATCACTTTAAAAATGCAAAAAGCTTGTAAATCTAGACTTACAAGCTTTTTTTAAATTCAAATTTAAACCAATTTATTTGGCCTAATGATCCGATTAATACTTTATGAACTGATCATGAGCAAACATGAAATGTAAGATATACATGCAATAGCGAGTTGCAATAAGTGAATAGATTATCGCTTAAGGTAGATAGGAATTATCTGCACCAACAACAAACGCTACACCAATACAGAATAAAAGCACATAGATCGAGAACCAAATAATGGCACGTTTAAAGGCCTTATCTGAAATTTCACTGTCTGCATATTTTTGCGGTTTTTTAGGCTCTTGATTGCTCATAAGATGTACTCTAAATCCCTAGTGGTTATAGGTGATTATTGGGGTATATCGCCTGAAAGCATAGATACAACATTCATCTAAATTTCTATAACAGTTATAGTTTAGAAGAAGCCATCCTGACTTAATCCATTAATAAACTATGATATTGGTCGGTTCTTTTTCTCAAAAAGTCCCAAACCAGTTTAATACGCGGCTCATGCTGTAAATCGACTAGGGTCAGCATCCAAAAGGTATGCACAAAACGAACATCTTGCGCCAAGACTTGTTCTAATTCGGGTTTTTCCTCGGCCAAAAATTTGGGCAATATTGCCAATCCTGCACCCGCACTCACGGCAATTTGTTGTGCCAAAATACTACTACTTCTAAAGTTGGCATTGAGCTGAATAGGTAAGCGCTCTAAACAATACAGTTCGGGGCTATAGACTAGATCATCTATATAGTTCACAAAAGTGTGTGATTTTAAATCTTCTAATGTATGAATGGGTTGCGTGTTTTTTAAGTATTCTTTACTGCCATAAATCTTTAAACAATAGTCTGCCAGTCGAGTAATAATATAAGGTCCTGATTTCGGTCGATCGATGGAAATAACAATATCTGCTTCACGATGTGAAAGTTTGATCATTTTCGGGACAGGAATAAGGTCGATAGTCAATAGAGGGTATTTTTTGGACAATTCTGCCAAGAGCTGTGTCAAAAATGCTGTTCCAAACCCTTCGGGTGTGCCAATTCGCACACGACCTTGCATAGGTTGGTTAGGTTTTTCGATTTGTAAAAAAGCCTGTTCCATTTGTTCAACGCGAGGAACCAGTGCCAAACCTTCTAAAGTGAGCTCATAACCTGTGGCTTCACGTTTAAATAATGGTGTGCCTAAAGCCAGTTCTAGCGCATGTATACGTCGAGAAACCGTACTGTGCTCAACACCGATAATACGGGCGGTATTGGTTAGGGTTTTCGCACGAGCCAAAACCAAAAAATACTGTAAATGATCCCAGTCTACTTTCATTGTTATTGTCATCCCTGTGCATATTTGCACATCAATCGTGCGTGAATCTCTATTGGTAGTCAAAATTTTCTTTGCTAGTTTGAAGTGAATTGGAAAATATAAATATAAGGCTTTTGGATATTTTCTAAGTCAGTACAAAACAATAAGTGCCTATGGAGAGGTCATGAACACAATGTCAAATATTCAGTCAGCGACGGCTAAATTATTAATTAACGGTAAATTTGTAGAGTCAAACACTACAGAGTGGCAAGACATTCTAAATCCTGCAACTCAAGAGGTTTTGGGTCGTGTTCCAATGGCGACTATGGAAGAAGTGGATGCAGCGATTGCTTCAGCGCAAGAGGCGTTTAAAACTTGGCGCTTAACACCCGTACAAGCACGTATGCGCATTATGTTGAAGCTACAAGATCTGATCCGTAGCAATATGAAAGACATTGCCCGTGTACTGACTGCTGAGCAAGGAAAGACACTTGCAGATGCTGAAGGTGATATTCAACGTGGTTTAGAAGTCGTTGAGCATGCGTGTTCGGTTGGCACACTTCAAATGGGCGAATATATAGAAGGTGTTGCACGTGGTGTGGATACCTATACCTTGCAGCAACCTTTGGGTGTATGTGCAGGAATTACGCCATTTAACTTTCCTGCGATGATTCCACTGTGGATGTTCCCAATGGCCATCGTCTGTGGAAATACCTTTGTTTTAAAGCCATCTGAACAAGATCCATTATCGACCATGATGCTTGTCGAACTTGCGATTGAAGCCGGTATTCCAGCAGGTGTATTAAACGTAGTGCATGGTGGTAAAGACGTTGTTGATCGTTTATGCACACATCAAGCTATTAAGGCCATTTCATTTGTAGGCTCTACAGCCGTTGGTACACATGTATATAACCTTGCAGGACAGCATGGAAAACGTGTGCAGTCGATGATGGGGGCCAAAAACCATGTGGTGGTAATGCCGGATGCCAATAAAGAACAAACTTTAAATGCCCTCGTTGGTGCAGCATTCGGTGCGGCAGGTCAGCGTTGTATGGCTTTGTCGGTTGCTGTCATGGTTGGTGAAAGTAAAGAATGGGTCAATGAACTGGTTGAAAAAGCCAAAACGCTGAAGGTCAATGCAGGGCATGAGCCGAATACCGATATTGGCCCAGTTATTTCACCTCGCGCAAAAGCACGTGTACTGGATTTAATTCAAAGCGGTGTAGAGCAAGGTGCGGAGTTGCTGCTGGATGGTCGTGATGTTCAAGTCATTGGCTATGAGCAAGGAAACTTTGTCGGAGCAACGATTTTTAATCAAGTTTCAACCGATATGCGCATCTATACCGAAGAGATCTTTGGACCCGTATTAGCCATTATTCATGTCGATACTCTGGAGCAGGCGATTGAATTGATTAATGCCAATCCATTTGGCAACGGTGTTGGACTATTTACACAAAGTGGTGCAGTCGCGCGTACATTCCAAAGTGATATTGATATTGGTCAAGTGGGTATCAATATTCCAATTCCTGTACCAGTTCCTTTCTTTAGCTTTACAGGATCGCGTGGTTCAAAACTGGGTGACTTAGGTCCATATGGTAAGCAAGCAGTTCAGTTCTATACACAAACTAAAACCATCACCAGTCGTTGGTTCGAAGATACACAAGAAAAAGGTGAAGTGAATACCACCATTAACCTACGTTAATTTAGGAGTTCAAGGATGAATATTGCCTTTATCGGTTTAGGAAACATGGGCGGAAAAATGGCCCAAAACCTACTCAAAGCAGGTTTTACGGTTTACGGTTTCGACTTAAGCGAAATTGCGATTCAGCATTTTACTGAAGCAGGTGGCATCGTTTGCCACAGCCCACAAGATGCAGCGAAACAAGCAGATGTTCTGATTAGCATGTTGCCTGCTGCCAAGCATGTCAAAGAGGTGTATTTGGGTGAAGATGGTGTGTTGGCGGTAATGAAAGCAGGAAGCTTATGTATCGATAGCAGTACCATTGATCCGCAAACCATTAAGGATATAGCCGAGGCGGGTGCTGCACATCAGATAAAAATCTGTGATGCACCTGTTTCAGGCGGAACTATTGGTGCTCAGGCAGGTACATTAACCTTTATGGTCGGTTCAGATGATCAAACCTTTGAAAAAACCAAAGCGGTATTGGGCCACATGGGTAAAAACATTGTGCATTGTGGTGATGTGGGTGCAGGTCAAATTGCGAAAATTTGCAATAACTTGATTCTTGGTATTTCCATGGCAGCCGTTGCTGAAGGTATGGCGCTCGGTGCGCGTCTAGGGATTGATCCTCAAGCCTTAGCAGGTGTGGTGAATAGTTCGAGCGGACGTTGCTGGAGTTCGGATGTATGTAATCCATGGCCGGGTATCTCAGCAAATGCACCTGCGGGACGTGGCTATACCGATGGTTTTGCAACGCAGTTGATGTTGAAAGATCTAGGATTAGCTGTAGAAGCCGCAGGACAAGTCAAACAGCCGATTATTTTAGGCGGACTGGTTCAGCAAATGTATCAACAGCTATGTTTACAAGGTAATGCACACTTAGATTTTTCAAGCATCGTGCAGCAATACTTACCTAAGGACGCTGAATCACATTGAACACCAATCTAGCCTAGGGATGGCTAACAATACAAACACTCGTGTCGGAATAATAATAAATTGAGACTGAGGTAGAGAAGATGTCGAATTATCAAGATGTTGCAAAGGCATTTGACTTAAATCATGCTGCCAAAGAAATGCTATCAGGCTCTTTAGAGCAATTAAATGCATGTTATGAATGCTGCGACCGTCATGCGATTGATCAAAATAAGGTCGCACTATATTGGCAAGGTAAAGATGGGCGGAAAGAACAATATACCTTTGCAGAGCTGCAACAGTGGTCGAGCCAATTTGCCAATTTTTTAAAGTCACAGGGTGTGCAAAAGGGTGATCGTGTATCGGGTTTATTACCCCGTACAGTTGAATTACTTGTGGTGATTTTAGGGGCTTGGCGAATAGGTGCTGTATATCAACCGCTATTTACCGCCTTTGGCCCCAAAGCCATTGAACATCGTTTACACCTTGCACAAAGCAAATTGGTGATTAGCGATGTTGGTAATCGCAGTAAATTAGATGAAGTTGCACATTGTCCCCAAATCGTTACTGTTGCAGATCGAGCGGGTCAAAGGATTCAACAGGGAGATTTAAACTTTTGGGATGAAGTCAAAGCACAGTCTACAGATTGTGAAATTGTCCTACAGAGCATCAATGATCCATTTCTTTTGATGTTTACTTCAGGTACTACAGGTCCTGCAAAACCTTTAGAAGTCCCGCTCAAAGCCTTAATCGCTTTTGGTCAATATATGAAAAATGCGGTAGGGCTACGTGAAGATGATTCGTTTTGGAATATTGCCGATCCGGGTTGGGCTTATGGTTTGTATTACGGAATCACTGGGCCACTTTTACTGGGACATGCAACACTCTTTTACGAAGGTGGTTTTAGCATTGATAGTTTGTGTCAGATCGTAGATGACTACAAGGTGACGAACCTTGCAGGCGCACCGACAGCGTATCGGATGATGATGGCAGCTGATCCTGAACAAATGGCAAAACTCAAAGGGAAATTCCGCGTCGTCAGTAGCGCTGGTGAGCCGCTTAACCCTGAAGTGTTCCGCTGGTTTAAACAAGTTTTAGATGCACCGATCTTTGACCATTATGGTCAGACTGAAGTTGGTATGGTGGTGTGTAATCATCATGGCTTACAACATGATATTCGCGCAGGTGTCGCAGGTTATGCCAGTCCGGGATATCGCGTGGCGGTTGTTGATGAACAAGGGCAAGAGCTAGCTGCAGGAACGCCGGGAGTGCTTGCCGTCGATATCAGTCAATCACCGATGATGTGGTTTGGTGGCTATAAAGAAAGTCGTAAGTCACCCTTTGTAAAGCATTATTACCTCACGGGTGATACCGCAGAATTACACGCAGATGGCAGTATGAGCTTCGTTGGTCGTAATGATGATGTGATTACAACATCCGGTTACCGTATCGGGCCATTCGATGTAGAAAGCGCTTTACTTGAGCATGATGCAGTGATTGAAGCTGCGGTCATTGGTGTGCCTGATCCAGATCGGACAGAAATCGTAAAAGCTTTTGTGATTTTAGCTGAGCATGTCACAGCGTCAGAAGAATTAGCGGAGCAGCTGGGGCAATTTGTGAAAAAGCGCCTATCTGCACATGCTTATCCACGATTGGTGGAGTTCGTTCAAGAACTACCGAAAACTCCAAGCGGAAAAATTCAGCGCTTCTTATTAAGAAATCAAGAGATTGCAAAACAATCCACGCAGCATGCAAGTTAAATGACGTAACGATTAACCCTTAATTAATGCCGAACAATCAGGATCAGGAATCAAGCTTTCATTCAATTCTAGTCATTTTCAAACTGGATGAAAGCAATTGATTGATGTACAGGAAGATAAGATGCAATTTACCGAAGAACAATTATTAATTCAGGACATGGCACGCAGTTTCGCACAGGAACAAATTAAACCTCAAGCGGCTGAATGGGATAAAAACGGTACCTTTCCCAAAGCGGCTTTAGCGCAGATGGGTGAACTGGGTTTATTGGGCATGCTGGTATCAGATGAATGGGGTGGTTCAGACACAGGTAATCTTGCTTATGTTATGGCTTTAGAAGAGATTGCCGTGACCGATGGGGCAACCTCAACCATTATGAGTGTACATAACTCTGTAGGCTGTGTTCCTATTGCTAAATTTGGCACAGAAGAACAAAAGCAGAAATATTTAGTGCCTTTAGCACAAGGCAAAATGATCGGTGCATTTGCATTAACTGAGCCGCATACAGGTTCAGATGCTGCTGCCATTAAAACTCGTGCAGTTAAAGATGGCAATGAATGGGTGATTAATGGTGCTAAGCAGTTTATTACCTCTGGTCATAATGCAGGGGTCATTATTGTCTTTGCTGTGACTGATCCAAGTGCAGGGAAAAAAGGCATGAGTGCTTTTATTGTCCCAAGAGAAACACCTGGTTATGAAGTGATTCGTTCTGAAGAAAAGCTTGGATTACATGCCTCAGATACCTGCCAAATCGCACTCACAGACGTGCGAGTGCATGAAAGCCTAATGTTAGGAAAAGAAGGTGAAGGTTTGAAAATCGCCTTATCAAATCTAGAAGGCGGTCGTATTGGTATAGCGGCGCAAGCAGTTGGTCTTGCACGTGCAGCATTAGAAGAAGCAACCCGATATGCCAAAGAGCGTATTACTTTTGGAAAGCCGATCTTTGAACATCAGGCAGTTGCGTTCCGATTGGCAAGTATGGCAACAGAAATAGAGGCCGCACGCCAATTGGTCTATCACGCGGCACGTTTAAAAGAAGCAGGACAGCCTTGTTTAAATGAAGCGTCTATGGCCAAGCTTTTTTCGTCTGAAATGGCTGAGCGTGTTTGCTCCGCAGCATTACAAGTCTTTGGAGGCTATGGCTATCTCAAAGATTTCCCGATAGAGCGTATATATCGTGATGCACGTATTTGCCAAATCTATGAAGGCACAAGTGATATCCAACGTTTAGTAATTGCTCGCAGCTTATAACGTGGTCATTAAGACATTTAAAACGACAAGGCTTCAGACGAAGCCTACTTATAAATATTGAACATATATAGGGATATCACATGCAATTTGAAACGATTCTGCTCGAAAAAAACAATGGTGTTGGACTCATTACTTTAAATCGTCCTCAGGCCTTAAATGCGTTAAATAGCACATTAATTCAAGACCTTAATTTGGCGTTGGATGATTTAGATCGAGATCCTGCCATCGGTTGTATGGTTATTACAGGTTCAGAAAAAGCCTTTGCCGCTGGCGCAGATATTAAAGAAATGGCTGAACTGAGTTTTCCGAATATTTATTTGGATGATTTTTTTCATCTGGCAGATCGAATTGCTCAGCGCCGTAAACCTCTAATCGCAGCTGTCAGTGGTTATGCGTTAGGTGGAGGCTGTGAGTTAGCGCTCATGTGTGACTTTATTTACTGTGCCGACAATGCAAAATTTGGTTTACCAGAAGTGACATTGGGAGTAATCCCAGGGATAGGTGGGACACAGCGTTTAACGCTTGCTATTGGTAAGGCCAAAGCCATGGAAATGTGTCTGACTGCGAGACAAATGGGCGCAGCAGAAGCAGAGCAGAGTGGTTTAGTTGCTCAAGTCTTCCCTAAAGAGGCGTTGGTCGAAAAGACCTTAAAAGCTGCTGAAAAAATAGCCGAAAAATCTGTAGTCGCAACCATGATGATCAAAGAGTCAATTAACCGTGCATTTGAAGTCAGTTTGCAAGAAGGTTTACGTTTTGAACGTAGAACATTCCATTCGATTTTTGCAACTCAAGACCAAAAAGAAGGCATGCAAGCATTTGTTGAAAAGCGCCAAGCCAATTTTAAAAACAATTAAAAATAAAAAAGGATGATACGGATATGAGTACAAATAACTTAATGATTGAAGAACATGGACATTTAGGCCAAATCAGTTTAGATCGCGTGGCAAGTTTAAATGCCTTGTCTTTGGAAATGATTCAAGGGATTCAACAGCAATTAGGGCTATGGGCTGATCAAACTAATATTCATGCTGTACTTATTCGCTCAAATAGTCCCAAAGCATTTTGTGCAGGTGGAGATATTCGCTATCTCTATGATAGTTATATGAATGGTAAAGAAGATCATCAAGCTTATTTTCAAGCTGAGTATGAAATGCTGAATACCATTCGTGCGTATGAAAAACCCATTATTGTCATACTCGATGGCTATGTACTTGGCGGTGGATTTGGCTTAGCCCAAGCATGTCATGTGCTTGTCAGCAGCGAAAAATCTAGATTTGCCATGCCTGAAACTGCCATTGGATTTTTCCCAGATGTGGCTGCGACACACTTTTTATCACGTTTGGATGATATTGGTGTGTACATGGCAACTACGGGCGATCAAATCAGTGCCAGCGATGCGTTATACCTAGATTTGATTGACTACCATGTTCCGAGTGAGCAACTTGTTCAATTAGAAGAAGATTTAAGAAATTCTAAGCAACTCAGCAAGGAAAATATTGAACAATTGATTGCGAAATATATTACTCGACCAGCGGAAAGTGAACTCAGTCAAAATGCAGATTTAATTCGTAAGCATTTTGGTTTTGAGAGCATTGATGCCATTGAAAATAGTCTTGAAAATGAACAGCATAATGATGCTCAAGCGTGGGCGTTAAAAATACGCAATACCTTGGAACAACGGTCTCCAATCGCAAAAAGGATCAGTTTACAGCTCCAACATTTAGGTCGAGGTCTTTCACTGAAGCAATGCATGCAAATTGAACGACATTTACAAGACGTTTGGTTTCAACATGGCGATATTGTTGAAGGTGTGCGTGCATTAATTGTGGATAAAGACAAACAGCCAAAGTGGCAACAGTCCAGTCCGACTTTAGACAAAATAATGGAGGAAATATCTATTTAATCAGTAGGTTTATATTTTTAACGGTTCAAACCCTTGGTCAATATTCATATTTGATTTTATGTTCGATATGAACCAGTGACTCAGCGTAAATTAAACACATATAAGATCTAAAAGTATTGATTTTCATGAAGAAAATCATCATACAAATCAAGCATCGTGAAAATGCAACGTAGAAATATCTTGCAGAATAAGGAAGATAACAATGCAAAATGTACAGGGAAACACAGCTCCACCAGCTAAGTCCTCGCATCGTTTAGCGGGTATTTCCAGCATGGTGGGTACAACCATCGAATGGTATGACTTTTTTATCTATGGTGCTGCCGCAGCACTCATTTTCAATCGACTTTTTTTCCCAAATCTTGATCCCTTAACTGGCGTATTGGCAGCATTTGCTACCTATGCTGTAGGCTTTATTGGTCGACCACTTGGTGGAATTGTTTTTGGTCATTTCGGCGATAAAATCGGTCGTAAATCAATGTTATTGGTCACACTAATGTTGATGGGTATTCCAACGGTGATGATTGGGTTGTTACCGACATTTGAAACCATTGGTTATTGGGCAACGGTCTGTTTAATTATTTTAAGATTTATACAGGGCATGGCCATGGGTGGAGAATGGGGCGGAGCAGTCCTCATGGCGGTAGAGCATGCGCCAGCGGGTAAAAAAGGCTTTTGGGGAAGTTTACCGCAAGCCAGTACAGGTGGTGGTTTATTGCTCGCTTCGGTAGCTTTAGGCTTAGTCTCAATGTTACCTGAAGAAGCGTTATTTAGCTGGGGTTGGCGTCTACCATTTTTAGCCAGCATTATTTTACTGGCTGTAGGTTGGTATATTCGTGTAAAAGTACCTGAATCACCAGACTTTGAAAAAGTTAAAGCGCAAACCGAAACAATTAAAGTTCCAGCAAAACAGGTATTGAAGAATCATCCTAAGCAGTTGATTACGATTATTTTATCTCGAGCTGCTGAAAATGCTTGGTTCTATTTGGCATCGACATTTGCTTTAGCCTATACCACCACACAGCTGAATATTCCTAGACAAGACATTTTGTTTGCAACGATTTGTGGTGCTGCAGTCATCATGGTCATTACGCCAATTTTTGGGCATTTGTCTGATAAAGTTGGGCAAAAAAACATGTTTAGATTTGGTTTATGCGTATTGGCTTTATACAGTTATCCATTTTTTGCGATGTTAAATACCAAGGATCCTGTATTGGTTTGGACGGCCATAGTGATTGGTATTGGTGTGGTTTTTCCTTTGATGTATGCGCCGCAGTCACAGTTATTTTCACGCCAATTTCCAGCAGAAATACGCTATAGCGGTATTTCAATCTCAGTTCAATTTGCAGGCGTGCTAGGTGGTGGTTTAGCACCATTAATCGCGACGAAATTGCTAAGTATTGGTGATGGAAGCCCTAATTTAATTATTGCCTATATTTCAGGCTTTGCTGTGATTGCGATTATTGCATCTTCATTTTTAAAGCCAGATCAAATAGAGCAAAAGACTAAAGTATTTAGTAGTGAGGAAATCAAATCTTCCTAAATCAACAATCAGGAAAACAGTAGACTGATTTAAATATAGAAATACATATTTACAGCCATAACAACAATTGTTATGGCTTTTTCTTGTCTAAGGATTGTGGCAGGACAAACTTATTTTTAGCGAAGCTTAGGAACATAGCAATTTGAATACAGTTGATGTGCAAGAGCTGTGAATTATCATCTTTGTAAATAAATTTGAAGCATTTCGTATAATGTATATTATGTTAAATAAGATATCCAAGATTGCGCCCTACATAACTCAGCCGTTGGCGCAACTTCACTGGAGAGATTAATATTATGGTGAATCTCTCCAGTGAAGTATCCTAATGAACATAATATACGTTATGCCGAAATCTGGTACGCTATGTGATGATCTAGCCGGACAAACAATAATTTTAGTATCGTATTCTTCATCATGATCTAATTCTGATTTTTGCAACTGCTCTAGCACTGTCTCCAGCAGATCGCGCATGTATATATATAATCATCATTGGTTAAAATGCCCTTTTTTTTCCATAGCTGAAAGTTTTTATAGGTCTATTAAAAACGGATGTTACAAACCACTAAAGCTAATTTGTTTGCAAAAAAATGATCAATTTTAAAGTAATAAATAATACCCATTACAATAAAAAATTTTATAAATAAATTAAAATATATATCTATATTTATGTTTTGCAAATCCAAGCAATACAAAACCAAGAAGAATATAGAAAATATAGTTAACAAAACTATAAGTATTATTTTTCTTAATTTTATCACTAAGTTTCTATAGAATAACAACCTTCTATATCTTATTGCATATTTTCTATATAAATCTTTTGATTTCATAATATTAAACGCATTTTTTTAATTATTAATTTTTTTAAACCATATTTAAAATAATTATTTTTCTAAACTATTTAACAATTTATTATAAATAAAAGATGAATATTCAGGAAAAATATTCATCTTTCATTATGTCATATAATATTTTTTAAATATTCCCAAGGAAAAATCCCTTGATTATGACCATCACTAAAACAGATCTGTACACCATAACCTTGGCTATTCAATTCGGTAACCTGTACATGATCGACCAATGAAATCGGTAACTTCTTAATCTTGTTATAACGACAAAATGCACAAGGACATGCATTTCGCAGTTGATCATGACTCAAAGTGATGGTCTTTTCTTCCGACCAAATAAAATGGATGAGATCTCGCTCAACATCAAACTGGATATCTGTCGGTTTTGTTTGCGAATTATTCTGCATGGGCTTGCTCCAAAATTAACCCTAAACCAATACGAATCGCTTTACGCACTTCAGGGTCTGGGTCATCTGCATGCTCTTGTAATAATTGTTCGGCACGACTACCCCCAATTTCGCCCAATGCCAAAGCGACTTCTTTACGGAGGTTACTAATTTTAAAGTCAAAATTATGTGCCAGGCCATCCAAAGCCTGTTTGGATTTAATGAGTCCTAAACTACGCACCACTGCAATACGCACTTGCCAATAGGTGTCATACAACAGTTCAACCAAATTTTCTTCAAGTGAGGCTAATTTTAATTTTCCAATGGTTAATGCAGATTCAACGCGCAATTGCCAATCGTGTGAGGCTAAACCATAGGCTAAGGCATCTATAACTTCAGGATGTGCCTGTTTTACATAACCTAACCCACCTGTTGCAATACGACGAGTCTCTAAATCTGGGTCGTTGCGTGCAATTTGACTTAAACTACTAACGGCTTGTTCTTGCTGTAACCAACTCAATGTACTCACCGCTTCACGGCGTACCAATACATCTGTGTGATGAATATGTTTTTCAATTTCTTGATAAAAACTAAGATCACGTAAAGGTTTTAAGGCTCTTAAAATGGCAACTTTGACCGCAGGTTCTTCTTTAGCCAAATAGCCTGCTAAAACCTCTGCAGATTGAGCTTGTTTAACTTCACTTAAACTTTGCGTCGCTGCTGCAACCACTTCAGCATCTGGATCTAATAATGCTCCTGCCAAAGCATTTAAACTGTGTGGATCTTCCCAACCTTCAAGTCGTTTTGCCGCTTCTAAACGTACTAAAGACGCTGGGTCATGTGTCAATGCATAATGCAACCAAGGTAATAAATCTTCCCGCTCTTCATCTGCAATATTCATTAATGCGATAAACCGTCTTTTTTCATCCTCTTGATTGAGTTGCTCAAGAAAATCTAAATCATCTTCATCTATATTGTTTAATTCTGGGTATTGGAACTGCATGGGGTTTATCCTTCTACAACTGCTTTTTTGGGAATCCCCAAAGGATTTAATCGATTCATATCTTCTAAAATTTCACGCTTTAAAGCATGCATACAATGTTTCTTTAATTCGGTAAATTCTAGTGAAGTAACAATGTCAATGTCTCTAGGACGAGAAAAATTCAGTGGAATTTCCTCAATAATTCGCCCTGGACGATGGCTCATGATCAGCACACGATCTGCTAAAAAAAGTGCTTCATCTATGTCATGAGTAATAAACAGCACTGTGGTTTGAATATCCTGCCAAATATCAAGCAAGAGTTGCTGCATACGAATACGTGTTTGCGCATCTAATGCACCAAAGGGTTCATCCATCAATAAAACTTTGGGCTGATTAATCAATACACGAGCAATTTCAACCCGTTGCTGCATCCCCCCTGAGAGTTCCGCAGGAAATTTCTGTTCAAAACCTGTTAGTCCAACTAAGTCGATCATGTGCTGTGCTTGTTTTTGGCGTTCCGTTGCTGAAATACCTTTCATTTTTAAGCCAAAAGCCACATTTTCAATGATGCTTTTCCAAGGAAATAAAGTGTGATGCTGAAATACCAAGCCCCGATCAGGATGCGGTTTAGACACTGTTTCAGAATCGACTAGCAATTCACCAGCGCTATAGGGCAAGTGTCCTGCCAATGCACCAAGTAATGTCGATTTGCCACAACCCGAAGGTCCTAGTAAGCACACAAACTCACCTGCTTGAATATGTATATCGACCTGATTTAAAGCTTGAAAACGCTGCTGACCTTGTCCTAAGTGTAAGGACAACTTACGAATGTCAATTTCACCAAGTTTTTTCAGAGATTGATTCACATGTTCAGTCATTAGGCTTTCCTTAATTGATACCAGGGAGTAAATTTTTTTCCAATCCAACGTACTAAGGCACTACTCAACATGCCTAAGGCACCAATGAGTAACATTCCAACTACGATGCTGCTGTAATTTTGTAGCGTGAAAGACTCCCAAGTGAAATAACCAATGCCTAACTGACCTGAAATCATTTCAGCCGTAACTAAACAAAACCAGCATGTCCCCATACCAATGGATAGACCTGTAGTGATATTTGGTAAAGCACCCGGAATCACCACTTCTCTTACAATGGCAAATTCAGATGCACCGAGACTTTTTGCAGATGCAATCAATCGAGGATCTACTGCTTCCACCCCATGAATGGTATTCAATAAAATTGGAAAGAGTGCCCCAATAAATGTGATGTAAATCATGGAAGCTTCTGACGATGGAAAAATTAAAATTGCCAATGGAATCCAAGCCACCGCAGGAATTGGACGCAAGACCTCAAGCGGTGTTAGAAAAAAAGCGGCCATTTTCTTATATTGACCAATCAGCAAGCCCAAAGCCACGCCAATCACACCCGCTAAAGCAAAACCAATCAGTACCCGTAACATACTGGCTTTTAAATGCGCCAAAGCCGTCGGTAGTTGAAAAAATTGAATAATGGCTTGAACGACTTCAACCGGTGTCGGTACATTGCTAAAATTCACAATACCCAGATTAATTTTAAATTGAGCCAACGTTTGCCAAAGCAATAAGCACAGCAAAAGAGAAACAGTCCCCAATATAAATTGACTCAATTTTGGATTTTTAAGTGCATCCCATTTTACGGAAATGGCTGGATGCAACGCCTTTTCCTGATTTTCAACTAAACTTCCCATAATGCGTTTCCTCATTGTTGGCGATTAGGCTAGACAATGTGATTGCCTTATTTCACAAGTTGTTGAACAGCTTTAAAATCATAGACTTTGCCGCTGTGGGTTTGCGCAAACTTAGTGGCATCATCTTTGAGCAAAAAGGCCTGAATCTGTCCCGTTTGATTGGTTGCGAACCACGCTAAATTTGACAGTAGCTTGATGTCGCTTTGGAAATCTTGGCTATACACAACACGGGTTTGCTGACCCGCTTGTTGAATTTTCTTTAAATCTTGGAATGCATGTTCAGCCGTTTCATAACTACGCACTTGTTTTTCACCTTTGACCCAAATTTGCGTCACATGCTTAAAGGTTTGAATTGGCTCACCTGTTAAGGCATCCTTGGCAATCAAAGGTGATTTGCCATAATTGGCTAATGACTTGGTATAATCGAGCTTAGATGCTGAAAATGCATCTTTAATGTATTGCTCTGAAATAAATTGATTGACATCAATTTTTCCGTCATTCTTACCTAATATTTTTAAGGTATCGACTGCGGTTTGCGTCGCCTGGCGATATTCAGGTTTCCATGTTAAATCTCGGGTTTGTAACCCCAATGGTCCATGAAATAAATATACAACTTCGGCAGGAATACCGGTTTTATCCGCAATGAGCTGACTATATTTTTCAGGTTCTTTTTGTAGCAATTGATCTGCCTCAATGGTCGCTTGCAGATAGGCTTTAATCACTTCAGGATGTTTTTCTGCATAGTCTTTAGTAACAATCGAACCATGAAAAGTCGGTGCATTCGCCTGCGAGCCATCATAAATTTTTCGTACGATACCTTGATATGCAAACAACTCACCAAAAGGCACAAAGTCTGCATGTGCGGCAATCTTATTGCTCTTTAATGCAGGACCAGCAACTTCAGGTGCTTGCGCGATAATTTTAATGTCTTTATCCAGCTCCCAGCCTTGTTCTTTGGCGACTCGTAGCAATAACCCATGTGCGGTCGAAGCAAAAGGTACAGAAATCGTTTGCCCTTTCAGTTCTGCAATCGAATTCACCTTAGATTCAGTCGGCACAACGATGGCGTTACCACTTCCCGTAGTACTCCCAGATAGAGGATTTAAAAATAGACTTTGTTTACCTGCCTTTTGAAAAGCCGCCAAATTATTGACCGCAGGAAAATCTGCCATTGCGCCAATATCCAATCGGTCTGACACCATTTCACTGGTTAATGGAGCACCTGAAGTAAAGTTTTTCCAATGAATGTCATATGTCACATTCTTATATTCACCATCTTTGGGCAAATATTTATCGAGTAAATTCAGTTCACGGATCAGTAAACCACCTGTTGCACAGTTAATGGTTGTATCTTGTGTACCAATGGCAATACGAACCGTTTCAGCTTTTGCCGATGAGCTATTTGCATTGGTTTTATCTGTACTTTTACTGTCACAAGCGCTTAGTCCCCCTACAACAGCTAGACTGACTATGGTACTGATTAGCGCTTTTTTTCTAGTTAATTTAGACATGGATGAGTCTCTTTTATTTTAATAAATACGGGATGTTGACGTGTATCGCATCAGTTGGGCAATCCTTTTCACAAGGCATGCAGTACCAACATTCATCAAATTGCATAAAAGCTTTATTGGTTTCAGGATCAATCGCCAACAAATCCATCGGGCAAACATCTACACAGACCGTACAACCTTTATCAGCAATACATTTATCTTCATCGACCAAGACTGGAGCTATAGTTCGATGTGAAACTTCTTTAAATATCAGTGCCATTTTTATATTTCCGTATCTTGAATATTTTAAAATTTAGTCTGCAAGCGCCAATTGCTGTTTTTGGATACGCAGTTGGTCATATGAGTTTTGTTCTGCTTTTTCAATTGCGACCACATAGGGTTCAATCGGCTTTTTGAAGCTCGTCATATTGCCCTGTGCATCTTTTTTCAAATGGGCATGACAGAACCAATCGTCATTATTTTTTTCTGGAAAATCCGCACGGTAGTGATACAGTCCCCAACGGCTTTCCGTACGATAGAGTGAAGCTCGAGCCGCCATTTCTGCGCAGTCTCGAATCACAGACACTTCGGCAGCACGCATGAGTTCATGTGGGTTTGAAGCAGAAATTTGAGCAATGTCCTGCTTAATTTCTTCAAAACGACGTAAACCAATTTCCATTTTTTGACGTGTTTTTGGCGGTTGCAAATAGTCATTTACAAAGCGGCGTAACTTGTATTCCACTTGGTCTGAAGGTACGCCTTGTTTACGGTTTAATGGTGCAAAAATCCGTTCACGCTCTGCATCAATTTCCGCTTGATTGAGTTCTGACTCTTCAACATCTAGGACATATTGCGCAGAATTTTCACCTGCAAACCAGCCATAAGTAAATGCACCCAACATATAGTTGTGTGGTACTGCCGCCATATCACCAGCGCTGTATAGACCTTTCACCGAAGTTTCTGCTTTTTCATTGACCCATACACCTGAAGCACTGTGACCACTACAGAAACCAATTTCAGAAATATGCATTTCCACCATGTCAGAACGATAATTGGTGCCACGCCCTTCATGAAAACGGCCACGGCTTGGTCGCTCATTGGTATGTAAAATTTCTTCAATAGTTTGAATGGTTTCTTCTGCTAAATGATCAACTTTTAAGAATACGGGGCCATTACCGCTTTCAAGTTCCTGGTAAAACTCCCACATCATCTGACCACTCCAGTAGTCACATTCAATGAAACGCTCACCTTTACTGTTTGCGGTATAACCACCTAGTGGTCCTGTCACATAGGCACAAGCAGGTCCGTTATAATCCTTAATCAGTGGGTTAATCTGAAAACATTCCAAATTGGCAAGTTCAGCACCTGCATGGTAAGCCATGGCATAGCCATCACCAGCATTGGTTGGATTTTCATAGGTTCCCATCAAATAACCTGAAGATGGCAAACCTAAACGTCCCGCAGCACCACAACATAAAATGGCAGCTTTGGTTTTAATGACATAAAAATCACCGCTACGACAGTCAAAACCAAGTACACCATTGATTGCACCTTGTTCGTTTTTAAGCAGTTTGGTGGTCACGATACGGTTATTAATTTTGACCTGCGCACGCTTCATTTGACGGTACAGGACTTTTTTAACATCATGTCCTTCAGGCATCGGCAACACATAAGCACCCATGTGATGCACTTTTTTTACAGCAAATTCACCTGTTTCATCTTTTTCAAATTTGATGCCCCATTGATCCAACTGCTGAATGGTTTTAAAGCTATTTTGTGCATAGGCATAAATGACGGTTTGATTGACCACACCATCATTGGCGATGGTAATTTCCTTGGTATATTGCTCAGGCGTGGCATAACCTGGAATCACCGCATTATTTAAACCGTCCATCCCCATTGAAATTGCACCACTGCGCTTTACATTGGCTTTTTCAATCAATAAGACCCTTAAATCAGGATTGGCTTGTTTGGCTTTGATTGCAGCCATCGGTCCTGCGGTTCCCCCGCCAATCACCACAATGTCATATTCTAAATATTTAGTTTCCATGATATTTCCTTGATCCCGATTAACGAAAAATACGTAATTGGTACTGGAAGCTTTCGCCTGAGAAGTACAAATATTCGTAGTCAATCGGATGTTCGTGAGCATCGTGTGTGAGTCGTTCCACACGTAAAATAGGTGTATGAATGTCCACTGAAAGTAGCTGTGCTAATTCATCATCTGCCTGTATGGCATCAATGTTTAAGTCGGCATAACCCAGTGGTATAGATAAGTCTTGTTCAATGGCGGTGAAAATATCGCTAACACGTAAATCCACCTGTTTGTTTTGAAGTTGTAAGCCAATTTCTGCAGGTAAATAAGTCAACTCATAAGACACAGGTTCGTTATTCAGCAAACGTACCCGTTTAATTTCAGCCACTTGACTACGCACAGCCAATTTCAATTTGGAGGCGACTTTGAGCGGTGCTTCAATGAATTCGATCGACAACACTTCATTTAAAATGTGATGCCCACTCGATGACATGGCTTCTGCAAAGCCTTGAAGCTGTGTGATGTTTTGATAGGCTTTCGGCTTACTGACAAAAGTACCTTTGCCATGCACTTTAAAAATCAAACCATCCTGTGAAAGCTTATGCAGCGCCTGACGAACGGTAATTCGGCTCACTAAAAACAACTCTGAAAGCTCATTTTCTGATGGCAATTGACCCAATGCTGGGTATTCACCTGATTGAATTTTTTGTTGCAACTGCCCTTTGATTTGTTCATACAATGGCAACTGGCTATTTTTACTGCTTGGCTCAGACATCGTTTTCAACTTGTTATAACAACTTGAGCAAACAATAATTAATTAGACACAGAAATTGAAATATTAAGATTTGATTTATTTATGAAAAATAAAGCTGAATAAACTCAGTAAGTTATTATTCTTAAAATGAATTTGTTTTTGTTAAAAAAATATAAGATATAGAATCTAAATAATGGTTCATGAACTATTGAAATTAAAACCCGTGAGTAAAAATATTGAAAATTATTTTGTGAATCTAGCTTTATGTGAATGTAAGTTAAATAAGATATTATGCAAACCTAATTACTATAATGACCTACCGTCTGGCTTACATAATTCTCTGATTCTTTAATTGGCACAAAAACTATTCTTATTTTCTCACATTGATCACTTGTTTAATGCTTTGATTCCAAAAAATTGTCACATGACGCTACACATTGGTACATTAAGCAAGATCGAAAAAATCTGTCCGTTATTTAAATCAAATAGTGAACATACTTTTTAGAAAAATTAAAATCCAATCAATGCATGGCTGAATCAGGTGCAACGCTGTATATCAAAAGCGGACATTTGCAACATGCTAGAGACGTTTGGACACATTAATTGAATATGTAAATAGCTTACATATCTTGCTTTAAGACATGATCTGCCTGAAAAATTTGATAAGTTAAACGTTCCGCTGTGTCATGGGGTAAAGGTTCTACCACTTGTAGACTGTTGAGACAACGCTCGGTTAACTCAATGTACTGCGCCGTACCATGACGTTTCCAAGCAATTTCTTGATCGGTTAAGGCTCTCACCACCCGTGCAGGACTGCCCAATACCAGCATATTATTAGGAATCTCTGCCTTTGCCTTAACTGTACTGTTGGCACCTATAATCACATTTTCCCCAATCACAGCTTCATCGAGAATCACACTATTCATGCCAATGAGGGCATTCTTGCGTACCACACAGCCATGCAAAATAGCACCATGCCCCACATGACCATACTCTTCCACCAAGGTCACACTGTTTGGAAAGCCATGAATGGTACAAGAATCTTGTACATTGGCATTTTTTTGAATATGAATACGGCCAAAATCAGCACGTAAGGCAGCAAAAGGTCCAATATAAACCCCTGCCTCAATAATCACATCGCCAATCAACACGGCGTTTGGGTGTACAAAAGCCTGAGGATCGACCACTGGAATCACGCCATCAATGGCATAGCACGGCATTGTTATATCCTTATTGTTAATTTTAAATTAGACGCTAATTTAATAGCTCAAATCTGGCTGTTTTAAACCACCAAAACGTTTATAAAACTGTGGGTGTGCAGGCGGCATACTGCCTTCAGCCGTACGTGCAACATTTAAGAAAAACTCATCGCCTGCCATAAATACCGCCTGATACAAATTGGTACTTAAATTACGTGCAATTAACGACAGCCAGTCCGTCGGTAACAACTCAAATGGTAAATTTGGATCTTTAAGTAAAATACGACGGAACTGATGAATCAATAAGATACGAATTTGAAAGGCTTGGACGGCATCTATTTCTTCATCTTGCTCGACAAAATAGAAAAACTCACGAAAATCACTAATGAATTTTTCATAGCGTTGATGTAATTCTTGAATGGGCCAATTCACAACCACCATACGTTTAATCGTAGGATAAGATTCTTGCCAAAGTTCTAGGGTTTCGGCACGAAACACCACCACTTGATCGGTCATTTGATGACTAAGTAATAAATTTTGCAGCTTTTGTTGATCACAGCCTGGATAAGCCATGACATTAGTTGCAATATTGGCAAACCCTAACCACTCAAGCTCTTTCTTTAACACCAATTTGTTTTCAAGTTCAACTGAGCTCAGTAGCACCAAGTCCCACTTTTTATCCCAATCTTTATGACTAAAGCCATAGATTTTTTGATCGGCCATGATAAAACGCTGACGACTACTTTCCGTAATACGGTAATAACTGGTGCGCCCAATTTTCTCTGAACTGAGCCAGCCATTTTGTACCAAACGAAAGACCGCAGTACGCACTGAACGTTCATTCAAGCCAAATACGTCCATTAGCTGAATTAAGCTCGCAAGACTGATGACACCTCCACGGTGATAAATGCTATCACCAAAAATGGTCATGACCAATGAAGTCCCACTGAGCGCTTCACGTTGAATAAACTCATCAATAATTTGTTTTAATTTAGGATTCATTGCGTTTTCATTTACCTGTGAATTGCCTGATGAGCCTAGTCATCAGGCATGTTCATTTAAGCGGATTGTCGAATATCAAACACGCGCTGCGCTTTGCCTTCAGAGCGAGGTAAACTCCCTTCATTCAGCACTTCAACACTCACACTAATCCCCACCATAGTTTTAATTTGTGATTTCAATTGGTTTGCAAGCTGCGTCGCCAATTGAGGACTGCTATCTTGACGCATTTCAGTGCGAATATGCAATGAATCCAAGTGTCCTTGCTTACAAATATGAATCTGATAATTCGCAATTAATTGTGGAATTTGCAAAATTTGCTCTTCAATTTGCGATGGGAACACATTCACACCACGAATAATCATCATGTCATCACTGCGACCGACAATTTTATCCATACGACGCATGGTACGTGATGTGCCTGGCAGTAAACGTGTCAAGTCACGGGTACGATAACGAATCACCGGCATGCCTTCTTTGGTAATTGTCGTGAATACCAATTCACCCAGCTCACCATCTTGCACCACTTCGCCTGTTTCAGGATTGATAATTTCTGGATAGAAATGATCTTCCCAAATGGTTGGGCCATCTTTGGACTCTAAACATTCCATTGCCACCCCAGGACCCATGACCTCAGATAAGCCATAAATGTCTAAGGCATCAATACCTAAACGCGTTTCAATTTCTTTACGCATTTCATTGGTCCAAGGTTCAGCACCAAATACACCGGTTTTAATAGAACAGTCTTTGGCTGAACCAAACTTTTTCTCAAGGGCTTCAATGATATTCAAGCAATACGATGGTGTCACCATGAGTGCTGTTGGTTTAAAATCGTGAATTAACTGCGCTTGTTTGTCTGTTTGCCCGCCTGACATTGGAATGACAGTAGCACCCAAACGCTCTACGCCATAATGTGCACCTAAGCCACCGGTAAATAAACCATAACCATACGACACTTGAATGGTGTCTTTACTGCTTAGCCCTGCAGCCCGCAGCGATCGTGCGACTACGTCCGACCAGATATTGATGTCATGTTGGGTATAGCCAACCACCGTCGGTTGACCTGTAGTGCCCGATGAAGCATGTACGCGCACAATTTGCTCTTGAGGCACCGCAAACATGCCAAATGGATAATTGTCACGTAAATCTTTTTTGGTGGTAAAAGGGAATTTTGCTAAGTCCTCAAGATGTTTAAAATCATCTGGATGTACACCTGCTTCATCAAACTTTTGCTTATACACCGTGCTGTTATAATAAGCATGATTGAGCGTCTTTTTTAAACGCTCAACTTGCAGTTGACGTAATTCATCTACAGATGCGGTTTCGATGTGTTCCATTGCATTTTTATTCATTGTCTTACTCCTTACGCAGTCATCGCGACAGCTTGTTTTATGTCAATCAATTACGTCCTGAATTGATATTTTCGAGTATTAAGGCAACACCTTGCCCAACGCCCACACACATGGTGCACAGCGCATATTTTCCTTGTTGAATTTTCAGTTGATGCATTGCGGTAAGGACTAAACGTGTACCACTCATGCCAAGTGGATGGCCCAAAGCAATGGCACCACCATTTGGATTGATACGTGCATCATCATCCGCTAAACCCAGTTCACGAATCACAGCTAAAGCTTGTGCTGCAAAGGCTTCATTGAGTTCAATCACATCCATTTGCTCTAAAGTTAAGCCCGTTTGTGCTAAAACTTTACGCACTGCAGGTACAGGCCCAATACCCATATAACGTGCTTCTACACCAGCACTTGCAATCCCTAAAACTTTCACTTGGGGAGTTAAACCATGCTGCTCAGCAAAGGCGTTATTACCTAAGAGTAAACATGCAGCACCATCATTGACACCTGATGCATTGCCTGCTGTGACCGAACCTCCTTCTTTACGAAATGGTGCTTTAAGTGCATTTAAAGCCTCTAGTGTAGTTTCTGCACGTGGATGTTCATCTAGAGCAACACGCACTACACCTTTTTTGCTTTTAATCTCAACTGGTAGAATCTCACGCTCAAAGCGACCTTCAGCCTGTGCTTTTGCTACTTTTTGCTGACTGTTGTAGGCAAATTGGTCTTGATCGGCACGGCTGATATTGTATTTTTCTGCTACGTTTTCAGCAGTTTCAGGCATGCTGTCGACGCCAAAATTGGCTTTAAATAGCGGATTTATAAAACGCCAACCAATAGTGGTATCAAAAATTTCAGGTGTACGGCTAAATGCACTCGTCGGTTTAGACTGAACAAAGGGCGCACGTGACATGCTTTCCACACCACCCGCTAATACAAACTGCGCTTCACCCGATTTAATCGCACGTGAAGCAAGCCCCACTGCATCTAAACCTGATGCACATAAACGGTTCACCGTAATGGCAGGTACACTGTCAGGTAAACCGGCAAGCAAGCTTGCCATCCGTGCCACGTTACGATTGTCTTCACCCGCTTGGTTGGCACAGCCGAGAATCACTTCATCGACCTCCGTCCAAGGCAAATTTGGATGTTGTTGCTTCAAATACTGAATCGGCAATGCAGCCAAATCATCAGTACGAATACTACTTAAACCACCGGCATAGCGCCCAATTGGGGTACGAATCCCATCAAAAATAAATACATCTTGCATCATTTTATCCTTAACTGGCAGCGCGTAATGGCTGCTGCGTTGACACGTTTCCTTGTGCCGCTTTTTTTAATAAATATAGATTAGGACGATAACGCTCTTCACCATAAATACGATACAGATTTTGCAAAGTCTGTAAAATAATGTTGTATCCTAATTCTTGTGCCCATTGGAATGGTCCTTTAGGATAATTCACAGCAAATTTCATGGCTGCATCAATGTCTTGTTCAGACGCAATTTGATGTAAAACGGCCTCGCATCCTTCATTGACCAACATGGCAATAGTGCGCAGTACATATAATCCTGGATGATCCTGAGACCAAATCGGAATAATATTTAGACCGATAAACAACTGTTCAATCGTTTTTTGATCTATCGCTGTACATGCTGGTGAAGCTGTAACTGCAATGGCTTTGGCTTGTGACCAATCGCCATGCCAATCCATCAGTACCACTTTTTGTGTTGCATAATCAATCTCGGCAGATTGCCCCATTGATAAACGTAAAGACACATCACCGATGAGAATTTCAGCCGTAGGCGCCGCTTCAATACGCAGATGAATATGTGCAGATTGTTGCAATAGTGCGATTAAACCATGTGAATGTGACCAATCACCTTTGACCACCACCTCAATTTTTTCAGGTGATTTACTGTAAATCACAGGGAGTTGATACACTTTTTTAGAATGTTCCGTTCGATAGTCATAAAAACCCTGTTGAGTTTTGCGACCAAAACAGCCTGCTTCCACCAATTCCTTTTGAATCAAGGATGGACGGTAACGCGGTTCATCAAAAAAGGCATCATAGACACTCTGTGTGACAGAAAAGTTAATGTCTTGGCCAATTAAATCGGTCAGCTCACACGGCCCCATCGAAAAGCGTCCACATTCACGCATGATAAAATCAAGTTGCTCAGGCGTGGTCGCATTTTCCTGCAGGGCACGAAATCCTTCCGCATAATAAGGACGTGCAATACGATTGACGATAAACCCTGGGGTGGATTTGGCACGTACTGGCACTTTTTTCCATGCTGTCATCAAGCTGACTAAAGCATCAGAAATTGCTGGGTCTGTTTTTAAGCCTGCAATCACTTCCACTAACTTCATCACTGGTGCTGGGTTAAAGAAATGCAAACCGACCACGCGTTCTGGATGTGGAATATTGGCAGCAATCGCAGTAATCGAGATTGAAGATGTATTGGATGCAAAGATCGTCTCAGGCGAGCAGATATCAGCAAGCTGTTGAAATAGCTTTTGTTTAACGTCTTTGTTTTCTACAATCGCTTCTACAATCAGTTGGCTGTCTGCTAATTCGTGTAAATCCGCTGCCACGTTTAAATTGGACAAGGTCAGTTGCAAGAGATCAGCCGCCATTTTTCCGGCATCTACACGTTTTTGTAATTGCTGTTTTAGTGCAGCAAAAGCGCTTTCTACACGTTGTGGATCGACATCATACACATGGGTCGGATGGCCATGCATGGCCGCCAATTGTGCAATGCCGATGCCCATGGTACCGGCACCAATCACTGCCACAGGGGCATGCTGTAAATGAAGTTCTGCCATGATTTAGCATCCTGTATATTGTGGTGTACGTTTTTGCATAAAGGCTTGTACGCCTTCACGATAGTCACTGCTACGCCCTGCTAAACGCTGTAAATCACGTTCTAAAATCAATTGCTCATCGAGGCTATTAGCTGCTGCAGCATGAATGGCTTTTTTAATCAATGACAAACCATAAGTGGGTTGTGTCGCTAAATGTTCTGCCAATTTGCTGGCTTCGGCTTTCAGTTTTTCGTCTTCAACCACTTGCCAAATCATGCCCAATTGTTGTGCTTGCTCAGCTGGAATCTTATCGCCAAGCATAGCCAAAGCCATTGCTTGTGCACGACCAACCAAACGTGGCAAAAACCATGTTCCACCCGAATCTGGAACTAAACCTAAACGACAAAAGGCTTGAATAAAGGATGCTGATTTTGCAGCCAGTACAATGTCACACGCCAAAGCAATGTTGGCACCTGCACCCGCTGCTACACCATTCACTGCACACAGCACTGGTTTCGGCATTTCAGTAATCAGTTTGATCAGTGGGTTATAATACATTTCAATCGAGCGGCCTAAATCAGGTGCATCGGCATTTGGATCAACCACGCGGTCACTTAAATCTTGTCCTGCACAAAAACCTCGACCTTCCGCAGAAATCACCACTGCACGAATCTCAGCATTTTTTGCCCATGCTTTGAGAACTCCTGAAACTTCTTGATGCATGATTTCATTAAAGCTATTGAGTTGCTTTGGACGATTAAACGTTAAATAACCGACTGCATTTTTTTCTTCGACAATAATTGTTTGGTAATCCATTACACACCTCTAAATGCGGGTTGTCTTTTTTCTAAGAAAGCTTGAATGCCTTCCTGACGATCTTGGGTTGCTGCCAACCACACAAAATGTTGACGCTCGAGTTTTAAACCCTGGCTTAGGGTCACTTCATGAATACTTTTTAGCGACTGTTTAATCACACGAATCGCTAGGGGTGCTTGCTTGGCAATTTTTTCTGCCAATTCAACGGCATATTGCACCGTTAAAGCTGTTGGGCAAATTTGACTGCTGATCCCGTGTTGCAATGCGGTCTGGGCGCTGATCATTTCACCTGTCATTGCCCAACGCATACACAGTTGCTGACCGACGAGACGTGCCAAACGCTGTGTTCCACCTGCACCGGGCAACATGCCTAAACCAATTTCTGGTAAAGCAAATTGTGCATTTTCACCACTCAACACAATGTCACCATGCAATGCCAACTCAAAACCTGCGCCTAAGGCATAACCGTTGACGGCCATAATTAAAGGCTTTGAAAACTCATCAATCCGCTTCCACAACTGTGGTCGTTGATCCTGTTGAATGCTGACCACATCAAGTTGGGCAAGCTCATTCAAATCCGCACCTGCAGCAAAGCATTGTGAATGACCTGTAATCACGACTGCATGCACTTCACGGTCTGTATCTAAGGTTGTTAAATAATCCGCGAGCTCTTGCAATGTGGCATTGTTTAAGGCATTGCGCTTTTCAGGGCGATTCAGTTCAATGAGCACCACACCGGTTTTTGGAGAACTACTTTTTAGATATTGCATGTCCATACTTTCATTCCACACGGCGTTATTCATCAAAACTTAAGCGTACATTGGCAGTGGTTGGACGGGCTTGGCAGCTCAAGACATAACCTCTTGCAACTTCATCCTCTTCAAGACTGTAGTTGATGGCCATCTCGACTTCACCTTCAAGTACCTTACACTTACAGGTGGCACACACCCCACCTTTACAGGCATAAGGTAAATCTGCACCTGCACGTAATGCGGCATCGAGGATGCTGTCATCTTGTTTTGATACCTCAATGATCAACTCACGACCATCTAAAATAATGTTGACCTTTTCTTCACTACGTTGCGCAACTTGTTGTGCTGATGCTTTTGTAGTCGTACCTGTATTAAAACGTTCTGTATGAATCTTGCTGCGCTCAATCCCTAGCGTCGGCAAAATTTCCTCAACGGCCGTCATCATCTCTTCTGGACCACAGGCAAAGCAGTGATCAGTATCTGTACGAATCAAACCGGCTTTGGCCAACTGCTGGAGCTTTTCAGTATCAATACGACCGTTAAAGATCTCGCTGTCATTCAATTCACGTGAAAAAATATTCACCAATTGCAAACGCTGATGAAAGCGATCTTTAAGATCCATGATTTGTTCAGCAAACATGGTTTGTTTCCATGAACGATTGCCATAAACCAGTGTAAATGTGGCATCTTGCTGACGATTCAGCACTGATTTCACGATGGATAAAATTGGCGTAATTCCACTGCCTGCAGCAAAGCCTAAATAATGTTGTCCACCGACTTTTGCTGCTTTTTGAAAAAAAACCCCTTGAGGTGGCATCACCTCTAACACATCCCCTGCTTTGAGGTTTTCATTTGCCCATGTTGAAAATTGACCTTGATCAATTTTTTTAATGGCAATACTCATATCTTCTTGCACATCGCTACAAATCGAATAGCAACGACGAATTTCACCTTGCTCTGTGAGATGGCGAATAGTCAGGTGTTGACCTGGTTGATATTGAAACGCTGAGGTTTGTTCATCTTGCACAGCAAAAGAAATACAAATGGCATTTTCCGTTTGCGGCTGGATTGATTTAATGGTTAAGGGAATAAATTGACTCATTGTTAAAATCCTTCTTTTATTTTATTGCTGTGCTGTTCAGCGCACATCGATGTCCATTAGATTAAATACATTTAAAGTAATCAAAGGGTTCTAAGCAGTCTTGGCAGCGGTATAAGGCTTTACATGCAGTAGAACTAAACTCGCTTAACAGCTGTGTATTTACACTGCCACAATGTGGGCAAGCCACACCATCCGTCAGCGCCACATGCGTACCACACAGATGAGATGAACCTTGTGGTGGTGCAATACCGTATTCGCGTAGCTTTTCTTTACCTGATTCACTCATCCAATCCGTGGTCCATGCCTCAGATAAATCCACCACCACTTTGACAGGGTGAATGTCATGCGCCAACAATGCTGTTTTGATTTCGTCTTTGAGTAAATCAGTGGCAGGACAACCGCTATAGGTTGGGGTCAAACGCACCACAATCTCTTGGCTTGCATTGATTTCTACACCACGAATCATGCCCAAATCCAAGACCGATAACACCGGAATTTCTGGGTCAGACACCTGTTGTAAAATCTCCCAACATTGCTGCTCAACGTGTTGAATTCGGTTCATGTCACTCACTCCCTGTGAACGCTGTGATTACCACACCATCTCTGGATAGCTGCGTTGTAAATATTGCAACTCGGCAAGGACATAACCTAAATGTTCAGTATGCAAACCTTGCTTGGCTCCGCTACGGTAGGCTCCCTCTTGTGGTAGTTGTAGCTCGAAACGCGTTAATTCCGATTGAATAAGTTCTAACCATTTCGCAGGCAATATTGTTAAGTCAGGAACAATACCGGCTTCTACCAATTGTTTTTCATCGTTAGTCAGTGCAAATAGCTCTTCGGTGAAACGCCACAATTGATTTAAACCATGTTGCACCTTGTCATG
The DNA here is from genome assembly GCF_013418335.1 of Acinetobacter sp. YH12145. Taxonomy (NCBI): domain Bacteria; kingdom Pseudomonadati; phylum Pseudomonadota; class Gammaproteobacteria; order Moraxellales; family Moraxellaceae; genus Acinetobacter; species Acinetobacter sp. YH12145. The sequence goes on from NZ_VPCE01000008.1 coordinate 58,407, forward strand.
TGCTTCTTGCGTACCCAGACTTAAGCGCTCCATCCAAGCTGTTGAAAAACGTTGGTGATATTTCACTTCTTTGAGAGACTTAATCGCAAAGGCAGACAGTTCGGCATTGTTGCTATTGCTTAACGCGGCAAATAACAAGGCATGATAATGATCCATTAACCATTGACGTACAATGGTCTGTGCAAAGTCGCCATTGGGTTGTTCACAGAGCAGTAAATTGCGATATTCACGCTCAGTTCGGAAGTACGCTAAACGATCTTCATCACGTCCTAAACCTTCAATACTCCCTGCCAGTGAAAGCGCAGTACGTGCCTGACCTAATAAGTCCAAGCCAATATTCGCAAGTGCAATATCAAGCTCAAGTTCAGGTGCATGGCCACACCATTCCGCTAAACGATGTGACAAAATCAGTTGGCTGTCACCAATGTGTAATAGAAATTCGGATAAAACTTTATTGGTCATGCTGTGATCCTCCAATTACATATGCTCAATGCCGTGTGGAATGTTGTAAAAGGTTGGATGACGGTAAACCTTATCCAAATGTGGTTCAAAAAACTCCGCTTTTTCATCTGGTTGTGAACAAGTAATTAACTCAGATTTGACCACCCAAATACTGATACCTTCGTTGCGACGGGTATACACGTCACGCGCATTTTGTAAGGCTATTTCATCATCCGGTGCGCGTAAGCTACCCACATGTCGATGGCTTAAACCTTGTTTGCTACGTACGAAGACTTCGTATAAAGACCAATTGTTTTTGTTATCCATGATTAAACTTCCTGTATGTCATTGATGACTTAAATGCTTATGCAATTTTGCGCGTATCATTGAATTGCTGTTGTTTTTTGGCATAGCTTGCTGCTGCATCACGAACCCATTTGCCGCCTTCCCATGCTTTACGACGTGCTTCAATACGTTCATGGTTGCATGGACCTTTACCTGCGATCACATTAAAGAATTCAGTCCAATTCACTTCACCAAACTCATAATGACCGGTCTCTTCATTCCACTTCAGGTCTGGATCTGGCACAGTTAAACCAAGCTGTAAAACTTGTGGCACGGTGTTATCCACGAATTTTTGACGTAAGGCATCATTACTAAACAGCTTAATTTTCCAATTCATGCTTTGTTCACTGTTCGGTGAATTGTCATCACTTGGACCAAACATCATCAGTGCAGGCCACCAAAAACGATTGACTGCATCTTGCGCCATTTGTTTTTGTTCAGGTGTGCCTTCTGCTAAACGCATCATGGCTTCAAAGCCTTGACGTTGATGGAAACTTTCTTCTTTACAAATACGCACCATGGCACGAGCATAAGGACCATACGAGGTACGGCACAAAGCAACCTGATTGACAATTGCCGCACCATCGACCAACCAACCAATGGCTGCGACATCTGCCCAACTTAAGGTTGGATAATTAAAGATTGATGAATACTTCATGCGACCTGCAATCAGTTTATCCATCATATCGTCACGATCTGCGCCTAAGGTCTCAGCTGCGCTATAGAGATATAACGCGTGACCTGCTTCGTCTTGTACTTTGGCAAGTAATACCGCTTTACGTTTTAAGGTGGGCGCACGGGTAATCCAATTGCCTTCTGGCAACATACCAATCACTTCAGAATGTGCATGTTGTCCAATTTGGCGAATTAAAGTTTTACGATAAGCGTCTGGCATCCAATCCTTTGGCTCAATCGATACATTATTGACAATGTTGTCATCAAATCTTTGTTGTTGCGTGTTCATGTTGTCTCACTTATCCCAAGTGTCGTTAGATTTAAATTAATACGATACAAAAAATAATTCAATTGCTTTTTATTGGTATCATATAAATATTTTTAACATCTATTAATAAGATATTGTTTTTATTTAATTAATATTTTTTTCATACAAAAAAATAATTTTTTCAACAAGGAATTTGATTGACAATCTGTTTTTTTGAATGCAATTTATGAAACACATATTATAAATTTAATATTAATAACGTATCATAAATGGAGTTATATCGATGTTGGATCTTGAGCAAAATTCACAAGACAATACCATTTCAGTGGATGGCAAATATGAGCCATCGGAATCTTTACTGCGCTTAAGTTCATTGGTTCTTGGACAAGAACACGTTGCATCAGCAGACTTACGTACAGTATTTCACGCCATTTCAGGTCAAGCCATTTACCAAGTCAGTAGTCATGGCATTGACACTCAAGCCGTGGTGCAATATGCCAAAACGCATGGTTCAAGTGTTGCCAATTGGACCTTTCATCAACGTGCCAATGCATTAAAGCAAATTGCACAGTACTTATTGGAACGTAAAGAAGACTACTATGCCCTTGCCGCAGCAACGGGCTGTACCCGTAAAGATGCGTGGATTGATATCGAAGGTGGTATCGGTACATTATTTGCCTACTCAAGTTTAGTCCGCCGTGAGCTGAGCGATGAAAAAGTTTGGATTGAAGATGATTTTATTCAACTGTCTAAACACGGTTCATTTGGTGCCAAGCATTTACTGAGTCCCAAAGCCGGCGTAGCAGTACATATCAATGCCTTTAACTTCCCGATTTGGGGCATGTTGGAAAAAATTGCACCGACTTTATTGGCGGGTGTGCCGTGTATTGTAAAACCTGCAACAGAAGGTGCTCAGTTGACCCATGCGGTGGTGAAAGCCATTCATGAAAGTGGTTTCTTGCCTGAAGGTGCATTACAGCTGATCTGCGGTCAAACCTACGATCTCTTTGAACATTTAAATGAACAGGACACCGTGACATTTACTGGTTCTGCCTCAACGGGACAAAAATTACGTGCACATCCGCATTTAAATGCCTATTCCATTCCATTTAGTATGGAAGCTGATTCAGTCAACAGTGCCATCCTGACAACCCAAGCCTCAGATGAAAGCATTGATTTGTTTGTCCGTGAAATTTTCCGTGAAATGACCACCAAAGCCGGACAAAAATGTACCGCGATTCGCCGAGCATTTGTCCCTACGGCTTTATTAGAGACGGTGCAACAGCGTTTGATTGAGAAGCTGAAAAAAGTCGTGTTGGGTGATCCAAGCCAAGAAGGTGTGACGATGGGTGCTTTGGCGAGCTATAAACAAAAGCTCGATGTTGCAGAAAAAGTCGAAATATTGGCACAAGATGCTGACATTATTTTTGGCAGTCATTTACGCCAAGATATCACTACAAATGGTTCATATTCTGAAAAATCAGCCTTATATCCACCTGCAGTTTTGCTTTGCCGTCAACCGCTTGATGCACAGTACGTCCATCAGGTTGAAGCGTTTGGCCCGGTGGTGACACTGATGCCGTATAGCACAGAAAGCGAGTTGGCAACCTTAGTCGCAAAAGGTGAAGGCAGTCTTGTGGCGTCCATTGTACGCAATGCGGATGAAAATATTGAAAGCTTAGTCGCAAAAATTGCACCATGGCACGGTCGCCTGCATATTCTAGATACCGAAAGTTCACGTGAAAGTACAGGTCATGGTTCACCCCTACCACTTTTAGTCCATGGTGGACCTGGGCGTGCGGGTGGTGGTGAAGAATTAGGAGGCTTACGTGCAGTCAAACATTATATGCAACGTACAGCATTACAAGGCTCACCAAATGTGTTAACCCAAATTGGTCATCGCTGGACAGCAGGTGCACAAGTCTTTGAAGATCGCGTGCATCCATTTAAAAAGTCATTTGATGAACTGCGTATTGGTGAGCGTTTACTAACAGCACGACGCACCATTACCGAAGCAGATATCGTTAATTTTGGTGGTTTGAGTGGCGACTATTTCTATGCACATATGGATAAAATTGCCGCTGCAGAATCATTATTTGGTGAACGCGTTGCGCATGGTTACTTTATTGTGTCTGCCGCAGCGGGTCTCTTTGTCGATGCTGCAGCAGGCCCAGTCATTGCCAACTATGGTATGGATAATTTACGTTTTGTTGAGCCGGTCAAAATTGGTGACACCATTCAAGTGGAACTGACCTGCAAGCAAAAAACACCAAAAACCTTGCGTGATCCTGAACAAAAACCACACGGCGTGGTGGTTTGGGACATTAAAGTGAAAAACCAACGCGGTGAATTGGTGGCAACCTATGACATCTTAACGCTTGTCGAGCGTGATGTATAATTTCGACTCAACCAAAAAAGGAATCAATATGATTCCTTTTTTTTATTTCATAGATATATCTGTATCTTTTTTTGTAAATAGCATTGACGAATAATGAATTTCAACCTAAATTCTATTAATGATACTTTTTAAAACTAAAATAAATAATAAATGTATCAAATATATTTCAATAATAGCTTTGCACAGGAAGTTGCAAAATGAATGACAAAACAATGGTTATAGAAACAGTTGGTTGCATCAAGCAACCTGCCATTTTAATCAAAGTAGGTAGTTATATGGACATGAATAAAAGGAATTTCGCATGAATAATTCGCAAATAGAAATGAATACACCAGAACTTGCACTGGATATCCCGGAACAATCGAGTACACAGAAAATTGCTTTAGCAACCATCGTTGGTACCACCATCGAGTGGTATGATTATTTTATTTATGCTGCTGTTGCAGGTTTAGTTTTTAACCAACTTTTTTTTACACCTGCCGGACCTGCTTTCGGAACCCTATTAGTCTTCGCCTCGATTGGTATTAGTTTTATTTTCAGACCCTTTGGTGCCTTTATTGCAGGTTACTTTGGCGATAAATTAGGACGTAAAGCTGTACTCGCTATGACTTTGCTTTTGATGGGTGGGACGACGACCATGATTGGTTTACTTCCAACCTATGAGAATATTGGTATCGCAGCTCCGATCATTTTAATTTTATTGCGTATTTTACAAGGTATTTCTGCAGGTGGTGAATGGGGTGGAGCTGTATTAATGGCTGTTGAACACGCTCCTACCAAAAAACGTGGCTTATTTAGTTCATTTCCACAGTTAGGTGTACCACTAGGTTTGTTACTTGCATCCTTTGTTCTGGTGATTATGACCGCTTATGTTTCTCCTGGTGACGCATTTTTAGAATGGGGATGGCGCGTACCATTTTTACTCAGTATTATTTTATTTGGTTTAGGCTATTGGATTCGTCGCTCAGTTGAAGAAAGTCCAGTGTTCGAACAATTAAAAGAGCGTAAAAGCACAGCAAAAAAACCAATACGGGAACTATTTTCTGAGTATAAAAAACTTATTTTAACAGCTTCCCTTCTTACTGCTGGTACAACTTCACTTGGTTATATGACAGCAGGCGGTTTCATTCAAAGTTTTACTACTAATCCAAATGGCATGGCGTTAGATCGACCAACAATTTTGAGTTTAGTCTGTACTTCTGCAGTCATTTGGACATTCTTTACTTGGCTTTCAGCAGTCATGTCCGATAAATTTGGTCGAAAACCTATTTATATTTTAGGTTCAATCATCCAAATTTTAACTGCACTATTCTTATTCCCATTGGTTAGCACTGGTGAATATGTATACATTATGCTTGGTTTAGCAATACTCGCTATGGGAATTGGAATCACCTATGGTGTGCAAGCTGTTTATTATTCTGAACTCTTTCCTGCATCTATTCGATTCTCTGGTATTTCGATTACTTATGCACTGGGTTCAATCATTGGTGGTGCATTTGCTCCCCTGATTGCTGCAGCTTTAATCACTAAAGCTAACGGCATTTTCTTGGTAAGCACCTATCTGACGGTTATGGCTGTTATTGCTTTCATTGCAATCTGTGTACTTAAAGACCGCACAGGTATTACACTGGAACCAACCGATGAAGCTGAGAATGCACAAAAGAAATCGCCATTTGTTTGGAAATAATCTTAGCGTTTAGATTTTTAAAATGACTTGCACATGATGTCATTAAAAATAAGACTTGACTCGGACTTTTCAATCCGAGTTTTTTCTTGACTGATGCTTATAAATTTCTGCATATACTAACAGTCAAAAGAAGTATAGGCTGACTAACTAAAAATGAATTGTTTAAATTAATTATTTTATGAATGTTAATTCTTCTTTTATTAATTTTACGCTTATAAATCTCATACCCAAGATCTTATCTAGAGTGTTTCTTTGTTTTTAAGAAATTTAAGTCTTGCAAAATGGCTTCGGAAATAAGTTAAATATTGAATATGAATCACATTTCAATTTCAAACCCTCTTATTTTCAACTCGCTCAGGTTATAATCATAGTCTCCCAAAATACGATTGATCTAATATGAGCACCTCCAATGACCCTTTACACGGCAAAAAACTTGCTGACATCTTGGATGAATTATTGGATTACTACGGCGGTTTTGAGGGCTTAAGCCGTAAAATTGAAATTAGATGTTTTTGCATAGATCCAAGCGTTAAATCATCACTACGATTCTTACGTACTACACCTTGGGCACGTGAAAAAGTAGAAAGCTTATATTTGTATGTCTTACGCCAAAAAGCCAAACAGAAAGCATAACGATTAATACCTAAGCTCAAATAATCTTGTATAGCAGTTTGTGTTTTAAGATAAAATGAAACTGCTGAATCCTTCTAGCTATTCCTTGCACGCAGTATTTTCGCCTCAGATTTAATTCGATCCCTATTATGAGCAATCCTTTTTCCCAGCATCCTCAAATTGGTGTAGTTACTACATTTTCTGAATTGATTCACAGTCATTTCGAAGGTCAAATGAATGCGCTTTGCTGGCAACGCAGCTTACAAGGCGACTTTAAAGAAATAGTCGAAAAACTCGAACTCATTGAAAATATTACTGAAGTTTCTATAGATGATCTGATGGAATTAAAGCTCTCAGTGCAAGGTCATTTAGCTAGAGAAATCATTTTAAATGACATGCAACAATTAACAGCATTTGGTGCATCACCCTCGCTGAATTTGCTCAAATGTTATGAACGCGATGATGAATTTGATTTCATCTCAACCGATGTTTATTCTTTCCATGTCGATCGATCACCCATCGCTACCGATACCTTTTTATGTACGTATTATGGTGCTTCTAGTGATATTGTGCCAAATGATCAAGTCACACAAAAAATCTTAATTCCTCAAATACGAGAGCAACTCAAAGCTTTATACGATGGCCCTGACTCAGAGTTTGATGACTTTTTAAAGGAATATTTTTTTGATTTACATTATCAACTCAAAGACAATGCTGTGCCTGTAAATTTAGGCAATGGTCATCTATGGCGTTTAGCGGTGGATCATCCTACACAGCCAGTTTTACCTTGTGTGCACCGCGCACCTGTTGAAAATGCAGGTGAATATCGGCTTATGCTGATTTGCTGATTTTAAATATTGATAAATCCTGAGTCCATACGATCCATTCTGTCTAATGAATGAACCGTAATTGAGATCGAGCTGTATTAAGGCAGCGGTAAAGCACTGGCAGTAGCCAAATATCTGTTTGTGCTTGGTAGTTTTGTACTTTGGCAAATGCAGATTCAAAACTACTGACATTTTCGGCAAACGTACTTTGTAAGGCCGTCGAAATACCGACAGCTAAGCCTAGACGTATAAACGCCGTAAAATATAAAGACATGATTTTTCCCACTCATTTATTAAAAAAAGTGGCGGGAATGTTTTAGGCTACCCCGCCATTAGCGGGGCATAAACAGGAGGAGGTGTTTGCAGTAAGAGATCAGGCGCTTGATAAAGATTCGTCCAAACAAATTTTGGCAAATATTCAAAGGCCTGATGCGCAATAAAAAGAATCGATTGTTGATTTTGCACAATCAAATGCGTCATAGACGGCAAATGATCTTGATGATCTTCACCGAGTTGCAGATCACTAGCGGTATTTTTGACTGGTTTGCTACTGGATTCAGATGCTTGATGCAACGAATGCTGTGGATTGGTTTCACTGCTGACGCATAAGGTATTTTGATGATGACCAAAATGATAGCTTTGAACAACTTGGGTTTGCTCTTCATGCACACAGAAAGCGGCTGCCACGTTCCAAAGGCTTTGGAACATGAACAATCCGACTAAGACTGTTATCCATGTCGCAGAACGCATATTGTATCAATCAAGAAAATTTTAACGATTATAAAGCTTGGAGTCGGTCGAAGGTCAAGTGAATCTTTGAATTTGTCTTAAAAATGGATTGCCATAGAGATATAACGTAACGCATTCGCTTTAATCCCCTGACACGGCACATTCTAAAGACAATCCATTGGTTCATGATTACGATTTTTATCAGCGAAACTTTTTTAATTTAGTTCGGAATCATTCTTCAACTTAGCTTTTCTTGTCACAACTAAGCCGCAGAGCACCACCAATGTCGTAACACCTAAAGATAATGAAGTTTCATAACTGTAGGCTGGAGATAAAAACATATAGATCAGCACACTTAAGATCACCAAAATGACTGCCCATGTCAGCCATGGAAATAGCCACATTTTAAACGCAACCTCAGTTCCATTTTTTTCGATTTGTGTTCTCAATTTAAGCTGTGAAAATGCAATCACTAAATAAACCAATAAGGCAATTGAACCTGTTGTAGACAGTAAAAATCCAAATACTTGGCCTGGAAATAAATAATTGACTGCACAGCAAATTAAGCCCACTACAGACGATGCAAATACAGCAATAGCAGGTACACCAGAGGCATTAATTGATGTGACCCATTGAGGTGCTTCTTTGCGTGTCCCCAATGAAAATAGCATCCTTGATGAACTATAAAGTGCAGCATTCATACAACTTGCAACCGCAATAAAGACCACACTATCAATAATCAATTTTGATTGAGGGACATTTAAACTGACCAAGACATATTGGAAGGTGCCTAATTGTTGTAATTGCGGTGAACGCCAATCTACCAGTGCAACCGTTATAAAAATTGAAACCACAAAAAATAAGATGACCCGATACAGTACTAAATTGGTTGCACGTTTAATTTTTTGTTCAGGATCTTTTGATTCTGCTGCAGCGATAGACAGTATTTCTACACCAAAGAATGAAAATGCTGAAATCAATATTGCTGAAAGTACACCACCCAGGCCATTTGGCATAAATCCATCATTTTTAAACAGATTTTCTACACCACTTACATTAGGTGCTAAGGGCCAAAACCCCAATATGGCGGTGAATCCAATGGCGATAAAAATTACAATAGCCAAGACTTTTATCAGAGAAAACCAAAATTCAAACTCACCAAAACTCCGAGTACTAAAAAAGTTCGCTAAACTGAGAAGCACAATAAAGAATGTCGCAAATACAGCACTTGATATTGAAGGAAACCATGCATGCAGAATTTCTGCACCAGCGATTGCTTCAATTGGAATAACCAAAACCCAAAACCACCAATATAGCCATCCGATGGTAAAGCCAGCCCAAGGCCCAATGGCTTTTCTTGCATAGGTTGAAAATGAGCCGGTGTCAGGTTGAGCTACAGCCATTTCTCCCAACATTCGCATGATTAAAAAAACCAAAATACTGGTAGTAATATAAGCAAGAACGGCGGCAGGCCCTGCCTTTGCAATCGCAGCAGATGATCCAACAAACAGTCCAGCACCAATTACACCACCAATACTGATCATTGTAATATGCCGATTAGATAGCCCTGCACCCAGTTTTGCAGTTGAATTATGTGTGGCTAAGCTATCATCATGCATCGATTAGATTCCCTGTCTGCACGGTCAGTCGTACAAATCATTATTTCCAAGATCATTAGGAATAAAAAAGGGAAAACGCTGTGTTCTCCCTTGTTTTGTAACAATTTAATCTAGAAAGTGAGTTTTTCATAGTTCTAATCAAAATTTTACAACTCATAATATTGCCATTTTTTCATCTAATTCACTGTTATTACTTATATAATTTATATTTATTTAAAAACTTATTTGACCATTTTCTAGATACAAAATATGGGCTTTTAAATAATCTAACTCATCGCCATGATGCGTAACATATATCATCGGCAGCGCCAACTGTTCTTTCACCGTGTTTAAAAATGGCAATATTTGATCTTTCAGCCTGCGGTCCAGTCCTGTCAGCGGTTCATCTAACAGCAGCAGATCAGGCTGTGACAGCAATGCGCGTCCTATGGAAACGCGCTGCGCCTCACCGCCAGAAAGTTCATGCGCCCGCCGTTTGAGCAGTGGCTGTAACTCAAGCAGATTAGTCACTTGCTCAAATTTAAATTTCGCATTTTCCTGAGCGCCTAAGTTCTCCGCATATTGCAGATTTTGCTGCACATTCATATGCGGAAAAAGCCATGATTTTTGAAAAATCAGCGCAATACTGCGTTGATGCATCGGCACGTTAATCTTCTGCGCCGTATCGAACACATCACGCTGATTCAGCGATATATAACCTTGCTGCGGCTGCAGCAAACCAACCAAATTTTTCAGCAGCGTCGACTTGCCGCTGCCTGATGGCCCCATAATGCCAAGCAGCTGTTCTTGCATCTGCAGCCGAGCCTGCAATTGAAAATCTGCATATTGAAACTGAAAATCACACTGAAGCATGGCCGGCTCCGAGTTTTCGCTGATAGCGCTGTAAAATATAATAATTGGCAATCAATGCGCCAAAAGCCGCCAGCAGTGAAAGGATCACTAAACGCATTGCGGATTCTTCGCCATTGGGCTGCTGTATCAGCGAATAGATAGCAATTGGAATGGTTCGGGTTTCATCAGGAATATTACCCACAAAGGTAATGGTTGCGCCAAATTCGCCTAAACTTCGGCTAAATCCTAAAATGCTCCCGATTAAAATGCCCGGCAATGCCAGCGGCAGGCTAATTGATGCAAATACCCGTAACGGATGCGCGCCTAATGAGCCTGCAACCTGCTCCAGCTGCTGATTAATCATTTGAAAAGACAAACGGATCGGCTGCACAATCAGCGGAAATGACACAATCATGGATGCTAAAACGGCGCCTTTCCAATTAAAAGCCAGTTGAATGCCCCATTCATTGAGCAGCTTGCCGATCCAGCCATTTGAACCAAACAGCACCAATAGCAGATAACCTAAAACCACCGGCGGCAGCACCATCGGCATTTGTAACAGCGCTTCGACTAAAAATTTCAAATGAAACTCATAGCGCGCCAGCACCCAAGCCAGCCCAATAGCAAATGGCAAGCAAAATACAGTGGCGCAAACGGCAACCTTAGCCGACAGAAACAAGGCGCTCCACTCTTCTGGGCTGAGCATGCTTTAGCCTTTCACACCAAAGCCATAATGCTTAAAAAGCATTTTGCTTTGCGCATGGTCTTTAAGATAACGGTAAAATTTCACGGCCTCAGGTTTAGCTGCGCCTTGATGTGTTAAAGCCAATGGATAAATGATCGGTTGATGAGTATGATTTGGAAAAATCCCGGCTATTTTAACTTTAGAACTGATCAGCGCATCGGTACGGTAAACAATCCCCGCTTGGCACTCACCGCGTTCAACAAAAGCCAAAGCCGATCGTACATCATCTGTCCCGACAATCCTTCCATTCAAACTTGATAGCCAACCCAACTTGGTTAGGCTTTGTTTGGTATATTTTCCAGCAGGTACAGACTCCATTTGCCCTGTACATAAGTGACCTTTGAATGCCTTGGCAAAATTAAACTGCGGCACGGCTTTAAATTGCATATTCACCGCTTTAGGCGTAATCAGCACCAAATCATTGCTTAGCATGTTGAATACTTGCTTTGCAGGTATTTTCTGTTTTTGCACCAAATAATTCATCCAGTCCACATCTGCTGAAAAATACAAATCACTTGGCGCACCGGCTTCAATCTGTTTGGCTAAAGCAGATGACGCGCCAAATACCGGTACAATTTTGATGTCTGGATTCTGTGCCTGATATTGCTTTGCAATATCGCTGATAGCATTGCTTAAACTGGCTGCAGCATAAATTTTGACTGTTTCCGCCTGAGATGCGCCAGCAATGAAGCTCAGTCCTACTGCTAAAATAAATTTGAATCGCATAGCAAACTCCTAATGCTGAATAAATACGCCTTGAAGAATTTGTCCTGCTTGCACAGACTGCCCTGCAGGAATCCGAACAATGCAATTAGCTTGCATTAAATTGCTCAACATATGCGACTGCTGTTTAGACAGGCTGGTTAGTTGAAGCTTGCCTTGCTTATCAAAGTGCGCCGACATTCTTAAAAACCGCTCACGTGCATCTGCTTTTAGGTCATGTGTCATGACTGCGCTGAACCAGTCCAGCGCAGGTGTTTGACCTTGTAGGGCTTTCAATAATCTATCTGTATAAATTTGCATGCCGACATAGACTGCAGCGGGGTTGCCCGGCAGTCCGAGTAAATAACAGGAACTGCTGTCAGGACGTCGATATTGTGCAAACAGCATCGGTTTGCCGGGTTTTTGTTTCACTTTCCAGAAAATTTGCTGAAAACCGATGTCCAAGGCTGCCGGCCGAACAAAATCATAATCACCGACAGATACGCCGCCAGTCGTTAAAATTAAATCAAAGCTGTCTTTTAAACGGTTGAATAAATCTAAAACCGCCTGTTTTTCATCTGCAATATGAATCACTTCAACTTGGACGTGCTGCGACTGAAACCATACTAAAATCAGCGGCGCATTGGCATCAAATATTTTACCAGCACGGTAATCTTCTATATTTTGCGCAACTTCATCACCTGTAATGACCACCGCAATTTTCGGATAGGCAAAAACTTCGCAGTGTGAAATACCAGCCATACTGAGCGCTGCAATTGATCCAACCGTCAGCTTTTGACCACGCGCTGCTAAACATTGTCCAAATGAAATTTCCTCACCTGCATCTCGAATATCTGCATGCGGGCTTAAGGCTGCAGTCAGTTCAATCTGCTGTCTATCCGCCTTTACAATTTCTTGCCGCGCTACAGTTGCCGTGCCTTCAGGTATCGGCGCGCCGGTAAATATGCGGACAGCTTGCCTTGCTTTTAAGCTTATTTCAGCCGTTTGCCCTGCGCGGATTTCTCCAATCAGCTTAAATTGCGCGCCGGGTTTAATTTCACCCGCTGCGCAAATGGCATAGCCATCCACTGCGCTTTGCGCAAATAAAGGCAGCTGAATTGGTGAATGCACATCTGCCGCCAAATAACGGCCTAAAGCGTGCTGAAGCGCCAAAGTTTCATGCGCTAAACTTTGCGTATGTGTCTGAATCAGCGTAAGCGCTTCGTCCACTGAAATCAGTCCAGCCTCGGCCCCGCAGCCTGCGTGCAATACGGCTTGGTTCATTGGTAGCCTCCTGCATGCGGAATATCCTTCTGCACATCAAATAGATGCACCAAGGCAGGTAAAATGGCAATCAATGATTCTTTTGCGCCTTGTCTGCTGCCCGGCAGTGTAATGACTAAACTGTCATCAATATAGCCGGCAACACCGCGGCTGAGGGCCGCATAAGGGGTGCGTTTCTGCCCAAAACTGCGTGAAGCCTCCATCAAGCCCGGAATTTCACGTTTTAGCAGTGGCTGTATTGTTTCTACAGTTAAATCTTTTGGCCCTAAACCCGTACCGCCAACCGTCAATATCAGCGGGTATTGATTTTTTTGCTGCTCAATCAAGGTAAGCAGCTGTTCAGGACTGTCTGGTATCACTTGATAGCTGATGTTGCTGAAGTTTGCTTCTTCTAAAATTTCGAGGACATTTTGCCCCGCAGTATCTGGTTTTTTACCGGCAGCAACTGTATCTGAAAGCACAATAATCGAAGCCGATAAGCTTTCTTTTAATACACGGGTAAAATGTGATTTACCGCCTTTTTTCTTTTGCAGTTTCACTTGATCTAAGCATAAATCTTCAGGTTCACAATGCGGTTTCAGCATGTCATACAGCGTTAAACCGGCAAGACTGACCGCAGTCAAAGCTTCCATTTCCACACCCGTTGGACCAATGGTTTCAACCACTGCACTGATTTCGACATGCGCCTCAAATAATTCATACTCCACATCTGCACGGTAGATCGGCAGCGGATGACAGAGCGGAATAAGTTCATCTGTACGTTTAGCGCCCAAAATACCTGCAATACGTGCGGTTTTCAGCGCGTCGCCTTTTTCTGTATTGCCATTACGCAGCAGTTCAATGCAATGTGGCGGCGCATGCAGAATTCCAGTTGCAATGGCTGTACGGTAACTTTCCGCTTTCATGCCCACATTTTTCATTGCTTTGTCCTTATCTTATTCATTTGCATCTGCAGTATTAAATTTGGAGTTTTATAGGTGCCATTGGTAAATATTGGCGTTCAAATGCATGGTCTGATGGCTGTTTTGATGTGCATGTTCACATGACTCGCCATGAATATGAGCATGCTGCGCTGCATGACTTGTCGCCTTGGGCACATGATCTTTACGAATACAGCAGCCCTCTACATATTGGCTGCTGCCGTCCATATAAAACTCTTCTTTCCAGACAGGCACTTCATGCTTCACCCGCTCAACCGCTTCTTCGCAGGCAGCAAAAGCCTCACGTCGGTGCGGCGCATAGGCCATGGCGATAATGGCGGTATCACCGACCTGCAGCGCGCCAATACGGTGTACAACCCGTACATATGACACGCCGTATTTGGCTTGAATTTCTTGTTCAATTTGCCGGATCATTTTTTCCGCCACAGGCGCATAAGCGGTATATTTCAAAGCTTTTACCGCTTTGCCTTCATGGTGATTGCGCACCGCGCCTATAAATACACCTATACCGCCGCATTCAGGAAATGCCTCAATGCTGTCAAAATCAGCTTGGCTGAATACTGTATCTTGTATGCGTGAAATATGCTTGAGCTCCATATTCAGCCTCCCGCCACAGGTGACAGCAGCACAACGGTACTGTCCTGCATCAATGCGGTTTGTCTTGGCACAATGTCTTCTCCCATAGCACAGGCGCAGCGCTCAAGCATGCTGAATGATTCTGGAAATTGATTTGCAACTTGCTGCAAAACCTCTGCAATTGACTGCTGTGCCAAGCAAGTCAGACTCAAATGCGCTGGCAATAGACGCTCAATAGCGCCAAAAGATTCAATTTTGATGGTGATTTGAGTCATCTTTAACCTCCAATCATATGCATGCTGATTTTTCTAGATGGGCTGGATTGGGCAGTTATGGCATGAAAGCCTTGCTCCTTCTGCCAAATATAACTGCCTAATTTTTGCTGCAAAGCCATTGCATCGAGCGGCATTAACTCTGTTGTTTTACTGCTTTTCAGCTGCTGAATTTCATGGCTGAGATTTAAACCTTTTCGGGCAAACAGGCAGTTAAAAAACTCGCCTTGCGCATTCAGTCTCAAACGGTCGCAGCTGCCGCAAAAAGAATTGCTGATGGTTGAAATAATGCCTATAGGCAAGCCGTTGATTAAGTATGATCTGGCTGGCGATGTGCCTTGACCGTGCAGTGTTTGCACTTCAAAAACAGTATTGAGTTTATCCAGTATGTCTTGTTCGGTAACGACCGCAGCTTTAGACCAGTTTTGATCACCATCCAGCGGCATAAACTCGATAAACCGCAGTTCGAAACCTTGTTGCAGCGCCCATTTTGTTAATGGAATGATTTGCTGTTCATTTAGAGCTTTCATTAACACGGTATTGATTTTTATTTCAAAGCCCGCTTGCTGAGCCGCTTCAATCCCGTCTAGTACAGGCTGTAATTGTTTTTGTGTCAGCTGGAAAAATTGCGCTTCATCCAAACTGTCCAAGCTGATATTTATGCCATCTAGGCCAGCTTGTTTTAGGGCCTGTGCATATTGCTTCAGATAATGTCCATTGGTGGTCATGGAAATACGTTTAAGGCCTAGCTTTCTGAGGTGCTGCAGCTGTTCAATAAAATGTACAACGCCTTGACGCATGAGCGGTTCACCGCCGGTGATCCGGATTTGATCAATCCCGCGCAGCACCATAAACTCACAAAAATTGTAAAGTGATTCAAAACTAAGAAGATTATGTTTTTTCATCCATTCAGGATGTTCAGGCATACAATAGACACATTTAAAATTACAGCGGTCTGTCACTGAAATGCGCAATTTGCGTTTTTCACGGCCAAACTGATCCTTAAAAATGGTCGCTGGCTGTAATTGTGTCATGCTGTTCATGTTTATCTTCCATGGTGCTGTCATTTGCCCTGTCTTAGCTCAGTACAAATTTTGCGCCCTCTTTTCTTGCAGTAAAAATTGCAAGAAGTGTTCCAACTTTGCGCTTTTTTAAATATTTATTTCAGAGGATTTGGTTTGTTTTTTTGACAGACAAAATCAATAACTTATAAATAACTAATAGCAATTAAAAATATAAATTGCCGTTAAGCCCATTATCTAAGGTATAAAAGCAGTCTGTTTTATCTCTAGATATCATGCTCAAAAGCTTCATATTGGCTGTAGATTTTCTCTCTGGGTTCAAAAACAGCACATTAGGCTCATTATTTGAAATGAAAGCTCCGCAAAAGGTACAGCTTTTAGAGAAAATTCAGCTGACGGTGCTGCTGCAGCTCATCTAGAGAGTTAATGCTGTGAAAAAAGAGTGCATTATTTTGAAAACGTGCAACTTGCATGTGCATTTTACTAAAACACCCCTTCAAACTGCGCTGTTTTTGATCAAGATGGGCTTGCAGCATTGTGAGACTGCTTCGTTTCAGCAAACAAAATGGATACAGCGCTTTGCCATTAATTTCTACAACTGCCACTTCACACAAGGGATCCCGCTGCATGGCCTGATGCAATCTCGAAAGCACTTTCTTCGGGATATAGGTCACATCGCACGGGACAAACAAAACATAATCAGACTCAACATGTGACCACGCGCTTTTCATCCCCATCAATGGCCCTAAAAATCCGGCTTCATCATCTTGATAAAAGCGGATCGAGGGAATGAGCCGTTTATAAATCGAATGATCGCGATGGCTGTTGATCCAGACATTTTCAGCCCGTGATTTCAACTGCTGATGGATCTTAATCAGCTGAATTTCATTATCAAATTTTTGCAGCACTTTATTCATGCCGTTCATTCTGCGGGCCTGACCGCCCGCCAAAATAACCAAGTCTGTTTCTGGATAGCCTATTGATTTGGTGATTTTCTTCATCATTCTGCGTACTCCGTCTGACAGGCTTTAATTAAGCCTCGAATTTCTGATAAGCACGAACCGCAATTGCCGCCAGCCTTTAAACATGTAGTAACTTGTTTTTCATGGGTAATATTCTTTTCTTTAATGGTTTCGATAATGGTATTTTTACCGACTTTAAAGCAGCTGCACACCAGCGGACCTGCACTGTTGGTCATGTTCATCGGCTGACCTGCAAGCAGCGCTTTGCGGTGCATTGCGCTTAGTCGTTCACGCTTAAACATGCCAGCAATCCAATCACGGTCTGGCAGCATAGAGCGTTGCGCAATATATAGACTGGCAATTAAATGCCCATCTTGCAGCACCACGGTATGACTCAAATCGGCAGTTTGATCTTCCAAATTCAGCCATTCAAAGCTTTCATCGGTAAATGGCAGTAATGTTTTCAGCTGCTGAACCGTGTTTCTAAATTTTTTACGATCTGCCAACTCATAACGTGTCGCTTTCGCTGTTTTAATTTTGGTCCACCACACCGTGTTTTGAATGGTGGTTTGCACCATTTGCTCAAAGCCGTCACGTACATACAGTACACCTTGCCACTGTGTATAAAACGGCTGTACAAATACAGGTGTATGTTTAAATTCAGGCTCACCAGATAGTGCATCGACCACAGGATTCACCACTTTGCCAATACGCGCATCCGATGCGACTTGGTCATTCCAATGAATTGGCGCAAAAATTTGACCGCGTCGAATTTTACTGCTGACCTGTGCACGTAAAATACATAAGCCCCAGTTAGATTTCACCTCAACCAGTTCACCATCTTTAACACCAAACTTCAGTGCATCTTGCGGGTGTATTTCACAAAATGGTTCGGCGATATGTGTACTCAAGTTTGCAGATAAACCCGTACGGCTCATGGTGTGCCATTGATCACGAATACGGCCTGTGTTTAAAATTAAAGGATATTCGCCACAGACCTGATGCACAGGGTTAATTGCGGCTGTCGCCACAAATTTAGCTTTGGCATCCGCATGGCTGAATTGGCCTTGGGCAAACAAACGGCTAACAGCATCATCGGCTTGATCAGCTTGCCATACAGGCCATTGGGTTGGCGCAAATTGGTTATAATCTTCTAAACTTAATTCAGTTAGGCCTTGAAGATTAAAATAACGAAAATGCTCTGCCGAAGCTCTTTGCGCTAAGGGTACATTTTTATACGCAGATAATTTTGCATGTTCTATAAATATCTCATGACTATTTTTAAAGTCAAAACCTGAAAACCCCATCTTTTTCGCAACTTGTGCAATAGACCACCAGTCTGCTCTGGCTTCACCCGGTGCATCTAAAAAAGCAGTTTGACGTGAAATACGGCGTTCAGAATTGGTAACGGTTCCGTCTTTTTCACCCCAGCCCAATGCAGGTAAAAGCACATCTGCATATATTGCTGTGTCTGTGTCTTTGCAAATATCCGACACCACTACAAACTCGCATTGCTCTAAGGCGCGTTTGACTTGATCTGCATCTGGCAAGCTAACTACAGGATTAGTAGCCATAATCCAGATGACTTTTATTTTGCCGCTTTCTACAGCCTGAAACAGATCAACTGCTTTTAATCCCGCTTTATTGGCAATAAATGGACTTTGCCAAAACGCTTGTACTAATGCCTGATGCGCCGAGTTATCGACATCTAAGTGCGCTGCCAGCATATTGGCTAAACCGCCAACTTCACGCCCACCCATTGCATTGGGCTGACCTGTCATTGAAAACGGCGCCGCGCCTAATTTTCCGATTTTGCCAGTCAGCAAATGGCAGTTAATAATACTGTTGGCTTTGTCTACACCGCGCGAAGACTGATTAACCCCCATAGAAAATAGCGACATAACTTTGTCAGTTTGCGCAAATTTTTCAAAAAATAGCTGTAATTTTTCTAAAGAAATACCTGTGCGCTCAGCAACTGCTGTCATAGAAGCTTCTGTTTTACTTTGCTCCAGCGCTTGCGCTAAACCTTGAGTATGTTTGGCGATAAAATCTACATCACCATGGTTGTTTTGTACTAGATACTGCAGCAAACCGTTGAACAGTGCGACATCTTGCCCCGGTAAAATTGGCAAATGCAAATCTGCAGCCTCACAGGTACTGGTAAAGCGCGGATCAATGACCACCACGAACAAATCACGTTCTTCTTTGGCTTTCATAATGCGCTGATACAGCACGGGATGGCACCATGCTGTATTGGATCCGACCAACACCACCATCTCTGTATGCTCAAAGTCTTCATAGCTTGCTGGTACAAGGTCTTCACCAAATGCACGCTTATGTGCCGCCACAGCCGATGACATGCAAAGCCGTGAATTGGTGTCAATATTTGCAGTACCTAAATAGCCTTTGACAAATTTGTTAACGGCATAGTAATCCTCCGTCAGCAGTTGGCCCGACACATAAAAAGCGATGCTTTCACGTCCGTAAAGATCTATACATTGCTGAAATTTTTCGGCAATCAGTGCTGTTGCTGTGTTCCAATCTGTAGCCTGACGAGTATGAAATGGTGATGTTTGACGCCCAAGCATCGGCTGTAAAACACGTGTTTCTAATCCAATCGTATCGGCTAAGTTACTGCCTTTAATGCACAGCTTGCCATAGTTTGATGGATGGTTCGCATCGCCAGTCACGCTCACTTTTTGCCCTAAAGCTGTCTGTTCAACTGTTGCGCTCACGCCGCAGCCGACACCGCAATATGGACAAGTGGTTTGCGTTGTTTTAATTTTATTTTCTGTGGAGCTATGCAGTTCCACTATCGGGATGCTATTCACTTCTGCTGGCTCCTTTTCCAATTCTAACGAGGTATTGCAATAATTTTTAATATTAGACTACTTGCATAAGTAGATTTTTAATCAACACTTAATTCATATAGGAAGTTCCCTCTCCTTTTAAAGGATGAGGAACATAGTTCCGCAAGTGGGAGAGGATTTATATGAAAAGCCCCCTCATCCTAACCTTCTCCCAGTGGGAGAAGGGACTTTCAAAATTAAAGACGCATCACCCTGCTTTCTTTAATGCAAAATCCTTACCAAACAGCAATTTGTTTCGGATACTTGAAATTGGAGTTTGATCTGAAATCAATTCTGCATACCATGCACCGTCTTCAGTATCGCCAAACAGCACAGCGCCAATCACTCTATCTTTTTGAATAATAATGCGTTTATAAATCTGACGTTTTTCATCATTCAAAATAATGTCTTCAAAATCTTCTAACGGTTCAAAGTTGCCTGCAGAAAAAACATCACAGCCGCTGACTTTTAACTGCGTCGGAACCGTAGGCGCTTTGAAGGTTAAGCTGCCATGTTCGGCCAAATGCGATGCACAGATGAATGCCTGTCCCCAAAGCGGTTCAACTAAACCAAAGGTTTGGCTTCGGTGTTCAATACATTCACCCACCGCATAAATACTCGGATCAAAAGTTTGCATGGTGTCATTCACCATGACACCGCGGCCGCAGCGCAGTCCTGCACTTTGCGCAAGCTCAATATTCGGACGAATACCCACCGCAAAAACCACAAGATCTGCATTTAAAACAGTACCGTCTTGCAAACGCAGCTGCTTCACATGGCCATCTTCACCCATCAACTCTTGGGTATTTGCTGCGGTCATGATTTTTATACCTTTTTGTTCAATCGCATGATTGAGCATTAAGCTGGCTTTTTCATCTAACTGACGGTCCATAATACGATCCATCAAATGCAGTACGGTAACATTCATGCCACGCTGTTTCAGGCCATACGCAGCCTCTAGGCCAAGTAAACCGCCGCCAATCACCACTGCATTTTGCTTAGATTTACAGTAATCCAGCATGCGGTTTACATCATAAATATCACGGAAGCTGAGAACACCTTTTAAGTCAGTTCCCGGTATAGGCGGAATAAATGGCTTAGAACCTGTCGCTAAAATCAGACGGTCATAATCGATGACCAAGCCTTTTTCTGTGTATACCTGCTTGCGCGGACGGTCTATGCGTACCGCCGCATCACCTGCTACAAAACGAATATTTTTGTCTTTATACCAAGCATGTGAATGCAGCATGATATCTTCAATGGTTTTATCACCTGAAAGCACAGGTGAAAGCATAATTCGGTTGTAATTACCCCAAGGTTCTTCACCAATGACCGTAATTTCATAACGCTCTGGCGCCATATCCAGCAGATCTTCTAAGCAACGCATACCTGCTAAGCCATTGCCGACCAAAACCAGTTTCATCAACTCAGACGATGGCGCGTTATTGGTAATATAGGTTTTTTGAGCAGTTGGACTAATCAGCACACGGCCATTTTCAATTTTGCTTGGAAAAACCAAGAGTTTTTGGTCTTTATCTTCTAAGCAGCGTCCAGTAGCAAGGCTGAAATGCTGTTTATAAATGGGTGATGCCACAACACGCTCACCCTGCAAGTCACCAATAATACCGCGGGACATAACATAGGCTTGGCTAAATGGGTCCTGATTGCTCAGCGCATAAACCCGCTTTTCTTCACCGACACGGAATATCGCAATTTGCTGATTTTCAATCAGTGCGCCCACACCTGTATTTGGCGTAATATCATCTAATGCACAAACATCAAACCAGTCTAAATCATTTATTTCTTTTAAAATTGTCATATTCTTGATCCTTTTTAAACTTCTTTTAGATCACTATCTTTTCATTTTCGCCTTAGCGAGAAACCGAATAAGGATGTAAATCAAATAAAAGAAGTTTTAAATTCGTTATTCTCTTAAGCTTCAACCACTGGAATGCGTGTCGTATCGCGTTCAGCTTCTGTTTTGGGTCTGATTTGACCGCGAACGGATGCAAACTGAATATGCGGATCATTTTGCTGTTCTGCTTTTGCATTCACGAAAGTCACAAAGCGTTTACGTACTTCAGGATCTTCTACAGCAGTACGCCATTCATCTTGATATGTACCCACAACATGGCTCATACGGCGTTCAAGTTCAGCCGCTACGCCAAGCGAATCATTCACAACGACATCTTTCAGGTAATCTAAACCGCCTTCCATGTTGTCACGCCATACAGAAGTACGCTGCAAACGGTCAGCTGTTTGAATGTAGAACATAAAGAAACGGTCAATGTATTTAATCAAAGTATGGGTATCTAGGTCTGATGCCAAAAGCTCTGCGTGACGCGGCTTCATGCCGCCATTGCCGCATACATAAAGGTTCCAGCCTTTTTCTGTCGCAATCACGCCTACATCTTTACTTTGCGCCTCAGCACATTCACGGGTACAGCCCGACACAGCCATTTTCAGTTTGTGCGGTGAGCGAAGGCCTTTGTAGCGGTTCTCTAAAAAAATCGCCAAGCCGACTGAATCGTCCACGCCATAACGGCACCAAGTACTGCCGACACAAGATTTCACCGTACGCAGTGATTTGCCGTAGGCATGGCCAGACTCAAAACCAGCAGCAATCAATTTTTCCCAGATTTCAGGCAGTTGATGCACTTGTGCACCAAACATATCAACACGCTGACCGCCTGTAAGTTTGGTATATAGACCATATTCTTTGGCAATTTGACCCACGGCAATTAATCCGTCCGGAGTAACTTCACCGCCAGCCATACGAGGTACTACTGAATATGAACCGTCTTTTTGAATATTGCCGAGGTAGTAGTCATTACTGTCTTGCAAGCCCGCATGGCTTGGTTTAAGTACAAAGTCATTCCAGCATGACGCTAGGATATTGGCTGCCGTCGGTTTACAGATATCACAGCCTAAACCATGGCCATGCTGTTGAATCAGGTCATCAAAGGTTTTGATTTCGTTCACACGTACCAAGTGATAGAGCTCTTGGCGTGAATAAGCAAAGTGTTCACATAAATGGTTATTTACCGTTACACCTTGACGCTGAAGCTCCGATTTAAGTACTTGAGTGACTAATGGCGCACAGCCGCCGCAAGCTGTTGCAGCTTTAGTACATTTTTTCAATGCGCCTAAAGAAGTCGATCCGTCAGCAATGGCTGAACAAATATCTGCTTTAGAGACGTTGTTACATGAACAAATCGTTGCGCTGTCTGGCAGCAGATCGACACCGCTTCCGCCCGATTTACCTGCAGATTGTGCATAGCCAGGCATGATTAGGCTTTCTGGGCTTTCTGGAACTTCTAAGCCATTCAGCATCATTTGCAGCAGGTCATTGTATTCTTTAGCACAGCCCACCAATACTGCACCTAGCAGCTTAGTTTTCTCTGCATTCACGACAATTTTTTTATAAACCTGAGCTGCTTCATCTGCATAGAAATAGCTTAAAGAATTTGGTGTCATTGCATGCGCATCGCCTACAGATGCAACATCAACTCCCATCAGTTTCAGCTTGGTGCTCATATCTGCACCAGCGAAAAGCGTGCAGTTTTGTTCCATCACATGCTTTGCTGCAATACGCGCCATGTCATAGCCCGGCGCAACCAGGCCATAAATTTTATTTTGCCAAAGCGCACATTCACCAATGGCATAAATGTCAGGGTTTGAAGTTTGGCAATAATCGTTAATTACAATACCGCCACGCTCACCAATGGCTAAACCACTTTGGCGCGCTAATTCATCGCGTGGGCGGATACCTGCAGAGAATAAGATGATGTCGGTTTCCAGTTCAGAACCATCACCAAACTTCATTACATGCTTCGCATTTGCACCGTCTTCAATGCAAGATGTTGCTTTTTGCGTATGGACTTTAACACCTAGATTTTCAATTTTCGAGCGTAAAACTTTACCGCCTAGATCATCAATCTGAACTGCCATTAAGCGTGGTGCAAATTCAACAACATGGGTTTCTAAGTTTAAATCACGCAGCGCTTTTGCTGCTTCTAAACCCAATAAACCGCCGCCGATCACCACACCTGTTTTAGCATTGAAGCTTGCGGCACGGATGGCATCCAAGTCTTCAATGGTACGGTACACAAAGCAGTTTTCACGCTCATTGCCTGGAATTGGCGGCACAAATGCATATGAACCTGTTGCGAGCACCAGCTTGTCAAAAGAAAGAATATCACCGTGATTGGTCGTGACCGTTTTATTGCGCTGATCAATTTCAACCGCTTTGGTGCTCAGGCGCAAATCAATACCGTATGCATCGGCAAAGTCGCTGCGGCATAGGGTTAAATCTTTAGCCGATTTACCGCTGAAGTATTCGGTTAAATGCACACGGTCATAGGCTAAGCGCGGCTCTTCAGCCAAAATGGTTAATTCAACATCATCACCTGCGTGCTCTAGTACAGATTCGATAAATTTATGGCCTACCATGCCATGTCCAATCATGATGATTTTCATATTCTTACTCCGCAATATTTTTTTGTTTGCCCCTAAAGCGCTATGTTTTGTTTAGAGGCAACTTTTCAGTATTAGTTTTGAGCTTCAGCTAAATTTCGTTCATTCACAGCTTGTTCAAATAAGCGTTGTTCTTTTTCTTTATGCTCTACAGAGAAGCGGATCATCAGTACACAGCTGGCTGCAATCACCACCAAGCCGCCAAGCACCATTAGCGTGGTTTGAATATCCAGCATGCCTTTGAGTAAGAAGCCTGCAGCCACCGCACCGACGTTACCGCCTGCGCCGATAATGCCTGCCACGCCGCCTAAAGCATCACGGTCAATGAATGGCACCAAGGCATAGGTTGCACCACAAGCCATATGGGTGAAGAGTGCAAAGACTGTCATGGCAAGAATGGCGAAGATTGGCGTGCTCATTTGCGAGAACAGAATTAAAAACAGACCTTCTAGCAAAATCATCGCAAACAGAACTTTGGTACGGCCATCTAAGCCTTTAGTTGTCGCGACTTTGTCTGAAACAATACCGCCGAGCGCGCGGGCAAACAGTGCCAATAGACCGAAGATACCTGCTGACATGCCGGCTTCTTTTAATCCGAATTGGAAGTTGTCGACGTAATACAGCGCAATAATGTTGTGAATAAAGATTTCAATACCGAAGCATGCTGCGTAAGCGCCAAATAAAATCCATACGCGATAGTTACGTGCAGCGTGCATGAGAATGGCTACACCGCCTTTTTTGTCTGAACCGACCGAAACACCTTGTTCACGCAGTTCTTTAAAGCCACCTTGTGGACAGTCTTGGGTAAATTTCCAATACAGCGCGCCTACGATCAGCATCATCACACCCGGTACAATCAGCGCAATGCGCCAGCCCATCGCTTGCTCTACACCAAACATAACGAGTGCGCCAAGCAGTAAAGGCATTAGGGCTTGAGTTGCACCGCCGCCTGCATTGCCCCAACCGGCTGTTGCAGCATTGGCTGTACCCACAACATTAGGCGCAAACATAATGCTTGTATGGTATTGAGTGATGACAAAGCTTGCACCGATCGCACCGATCAGCAAGCGGAAGAAAAGAAAGGATTCATAGCTGTTCGCAGAAGCGACACCAAAGACTGGAATACTGCCGACAATTAATAATGCTGTATAGGTTTTACGCGGGCCGTATTTATCACATAAAGGCCCGACAATCAGGCGGACTAAAATCGTGATCGCAACAGCGGCAATATTAATATTGGCAATCTGATCTTTCGTAAGGTGAAATTCACCTGCAATAACGGGCATTAACGGCGCACAGGCAAACCATGCAAAGAAGCAAACAAAGAATGCGAGCCAACTCATGTGGAAGGCCCGCATTGCTGCTGAAGAAAAATTAAATAGACTTATTTTTGTGGCTTTTTTGGCATTTAAATTTGAAGACATAACCTTCTCCTGACTGAACTGAACGCATGAATTACTCGGTTATGTCGCTAACACATAACAGAGTCGATCAGAACGGACGTCGTTGGCCGTCTAACAAATTTTTAGAGTCTTCTTTGACTCAATAAGTATTAAGCACGATACGTGCCAAGTTTTTATTTCAATCGTAAATTTCATCTCTATATTTAAGCATTGAGCGCCGATCTATCCGAAAATAAGCGAATTAAGGTAAATAGATAGTCAATATGCCTATAGAGATGCGGCTGAATGTTCAAACGTGGTTCAGCCCTGCACAAGATCAGTGCACGGAAATGGTTCAATTTTAAAATGTGCATATAACCAAGCTAAAATTTAGAAGCAGATTTATATTTTGTATTGCCTTTAGATTTGGCATTTAATTTGCTTAGCAAACTCAATACGTATCTGTTTGGCTCTGTCTGAGTGTTTGCATGCCAAAACTAAAAATAGCCCTGATTGATGATGATCAAGAACGCGCTGAATTTATTCAAGCCTCATTAATTCAGCATGACTTTGATGTGGTCGCCAGTTTTATAATTGATCATTTAAATATGTCATATCTGCAAAATATTCAGGCAGATGTGATTTTATTAGATATGGATCACCCGCATCGCGATGTCATTGAAAGCTGTGTCAGTCAATTTGACTTACCGACTGTTCTGTTCACTAAAAATTCGAGTCGAGAAATTATCCGAAGCGCGATTGATGCAGGTGTCACGGCTTATATTGTCGATGGCATTGACCCTGCACGTTTGAATAGCATTTTAGAAATTTCAATTGAACAATATAAAAAGCATAAAAAACTGCTGAATGATTTGGCTGAAACCAAGTGCAAATTGGCCGATCGAAAAGATATTGAAAAAGCCAAAGTGCTTTTAATACAAATGCATGGATTAACCGAAGATCAAGCATTCAATTTGCTGAGAAAAAATGCCATGAGTCACCGTATGACAATGGGTGAAATGGCGCGCCGACTGCTTGATGCGCAAGCACTGTTACAGTCTCAATTTAAGGAATAAACCATGCAAAAGCTTGAAAAAACAGATATTCAATTGGGGTATATTCCTTTACTCGACTGTGTTGCTTTGCTCTGGGCAGAACATCAAGGATATTTTGCTGAACAAGGGTTAAATGTCACACTGACTCAAGAACCATCTTGGGCAAGTTTACGCGACCGTCTAGCTTTTGGTTTTTTAGATGCTGCCCATTGCTTATCGGCCATGCTGCCTGCGTCTGTGACGGGCAAAGACCATCTCGGCATTCCCTTACAAACCTCTCTTACACTCAGTACTAATTGTGCTTATATTAGTTTGAGTCAAAAGCTGTGCTATGAATTAAATATCCATGCTTTGGATCTACCAAAAAATTCAGCAGAGAAAATCGTATCTGCGGTAAAACAGAATCAAACGATTCAGTTGGCGCATGTTTTTCAGCATTCGATTCATCATTATATTCTAAGAGAATGGCTGGCACTTGCAGACACAGAAATTGCTCAAACGCAAACGTTTTCAACTTTACCACCGCCTTATATGGTCGAAGCAATATCAACGCAACGAATTAATGGATTTTGTGTCGGAGAGCCGTGGAACACGCAAGCTGAAATACAAGGCTATAGTCGTATTATCGTCAATAGCCAAGATATTATTGATCATATTCCAGATAAAGTTTTGGCTTTTACCCATGATTGGGCAGAAAAACATCCTAATACCTTAAACGCAATCAATCTTGCCATCCAAAAAGCGCAAAACGATCTGCTTCAACAAACGTATTTCTCAGAAATATTTTCTTTGTTAAAGCAATATCACATCATCCGTTTTGATTGTTCTGAGCAGATTCACGTCGAGGCTTTTCATCGGATCAAAAGCATTATTCAGAATTTTGGCAAGACCCAAGCACCACAAACGTCAGACTTTGAATGGATGATTCAAAAAATGCAGCAATATGATCAATTGAATATTGAAGATGAAAAGGTTTTTGAAATAGCACAATCTTGTATTTATCAGGATGCTTTGGGCTGAGGTAATTGATATTCCATAAGACCCTATCAACTGAATAGTGGATCTTGTGTTACATCGACCATGAAACCTTGACTTAGTTATGCATCTGCATCGATGGCGCGCAGATCGATATTTTCTTCAACAAAGACTTCACGAATGCAATCCAATATCTTTGGAATGTAATTACTATGATCCATATTGCGCACTGACAAAGAAATTGGACTATAGGCTTCCAAATCTAAGATTGGGATGTACATCAAATTTTTCATTCCAATATCACTGGCACTTTCAGGGATCAGAGAAATGCCCTCTCCCGACGCCACCAAGCCCAAAGCCATATGAATTTCACGCACTTCGGTTAAATGTTTAGGTACAAGTCCTAATTCGGTAAAAATGGATTGGATGAGGGTGGAAAAATTCGGTTTAGGTGTCGTAGGGTAGGCAAAAATTGGTTCATCTAAAATTTGAGAAAGATAAATGCCTTTGTCTTTAAATTCAGCCAAATGATGATTTTTATGTATAGCTAAACGTAGCGCTTCTTTTCTTAATAAAATACGTTTAATAGACGGATCTGTTAATCGCAGTCGTCCAAAACCAATATCGATTCGACCGGTTTTTAAGGCTTCAATCTGATCGCGTGTACCACATTCTATGAGTTCAACATGAATATCTGGGTTGCGTTGTCGAAATAAATAAATAATTTGTGGCAATAATGCGTATAAAAGCGAACTGACATAACCAATGCGGACAGTTTTATCGACGGCATTAATCCGCTGTGCCATGGTTGTGGCCTGGGCGGTATGCGTCAATATCTGCACAGCATGCTCATAAAAGAACATACCTGCTTCTGTGGTTTTCACGGGTCTAGAACCACGCTCAAACAAGGTAATCCCCAGCTCTTCTTCAAGTTTTTGAATTTGGCGGCTCAAAGGTGGCTGAGCAATACATAATTTTTCTGCTGCCTTGGTAATACTTTGCTCTTCAACCACGGTGACAAAGTAACGTAAGTGCCTTAATTCCATTTATATACCTTTTAAGTATCTAAAAATACCAAAATCGCTCTAGTTAAAGATATTACATTAAATTAGGGTATATAAATAGTTGGATAGATAAGAAATACGCAAGATGTATAAGTCGATTGAAACCCTGCTCGTGGAAATCCCAACAATCCGTCCGCACAAGATGGCTGTTGCAACCATGCAAACGCAAACCCTTGTTTTGATTAAAATCACCACCGAAGATGGTTATATCGGTTGGGGTGAAGCGACGACGATTGGCGGTCTAGGCTATGGTGAAGAAAGCCCTGAAAGCATTCGTACCAATATTGAAACTTATTTTAATCCTTTACTGAAAACCCTCACTGGTTTGAATGTTGCTCAAACCATGCAAGCCATTAAACGTAATATTAACGGCAATCGCTTTGCTAAATGTGCCATTCAAACGGCGCTACTCGATATTTTGGCGCAGCGTTTAAATTTGCCTTTAAGCGAAGTATTGGGCGGGCGCTTACGTGACAGCTTACCTGTTCTTTGGGTACTTGCGTCTGGCAATACAGAAAAAGACATTGCCGAAGCACAAAAAATGATTGCGGCAAAACGACATAATATTTTCAAACTTAAAATCGGTTCACGCCCCGTTGAAGCTGATGTTGAGCATGTATTAGCCATAAAAAAAGCGTTAGGTTCGGACATTTCTATACGTGTAGATGTCAACCGTGCATGGTCTGAACTAGATGCCATTAAAGGCATTCAATTGTTACAAGATGGTGGTGTTGATCTGATTGAGCAGCCTTGCGCGATCGATAACATTGACGCGATGCGCCGTTTAACTCGTCGTTTTGATATTGCCATTATGGCAGATGAATCATTGATGGGTCCGCAAACGGCATATCAACTTGCGCGGCACAATTCTGCCTCTGTTTTTGCAGTCAAAGTTGCACAGTCTGGCGGTTTAATCGAAGGCTGTGAGGTTTCTAAAATCGCCAAACTTGCGGGTATCGATTTATATGGTGGAACCATGCTTGAAGGCCCTGTGGGCACTATTGCATCGGCACATGCATTTTCTACATTTGACAATTTAGCTTATGGCACAGAGCTTTTTGGTCCATTGCTGCTAACTGAAGAAATTTTAAAAACCCCACTTCAATATCAAGATTTCGAACTCAAGATTCCGACCACAGCGGGTTTAGGGATTGAAATTGATGAAAACAAAATTGATGACTTACGTCGCAAATAACATTTAGCTAGGAGTGAGAAATGCTTTTCCAAGTACGCATGGATGTCAATATTCCATTAGATATGCCAGTCGAAAAAGCCAATGAAATTAAAGCTGTAGAAAAGGCATATTCACAAGATCTACAACGTAAAGGCAAATGGCGTCATATCTGGCGGATTACCGGTCAATATTCAAATATCAGTATTTTTGATGTTGAAAGCAATGAAGAGTTACACAATATTTTACAAGGGCTTCCCCTTTACCCGTATATGAATATTGAAGTCATGGCTTTAAATCGTCATCCCTCTTCTGTTCGTAGTGATGACAGCTGATGCGATTGGATTCCAATTGTGTAGCAAATGATTGGAATCCATTGATCTGCATTTTTAAATTTGTAAATATTTGAAATAAAAGATTATCTGCCTTGCATGACTGAAGTGGTTAGTCAGGTAAATAGTTTTATCGTTCTTGATGAAGGATCGTAGCATGATTGATAAAAGTACCGCTTCCTTAACAGAAGCACTTTCTCAAATTAAGGATGGATCAACCATTATGGTTGGCGGTTTCGGTACGGCTGGTCAGCCTGCTGAACTGATTGATGGATTGATAGAACTTGGCATCAAAGATCTCATCATCGTCAACAACAATGCAGGTAATGGTGACTATGGACTGGCTAAATTACTCAAAGCTGGTGCTGTCCGTAAGATGATTTGTTCTTTCCCTCGCCAATCCGACTCTTGGGTGTTCGATGAGCTATACCGTGCAGGAAAAATAGAACTTGAGCTTGTACCACAAGGTAATTTGGCTTGCCGTATTCAGGCGGCAGGCATGGGTTTGGGTCCAATTTATACACCAACAGGTTTTGGTACGTTGTTGGCAGAAGGCAAGCCTACACTCAATTATGAAGGCAAAGATTTTGTCCTCGAAAATCCAATTAAAGCTGATTTTGCTTTAATCAAAGCACATCAGGGCGACCGCTGGGGCAACTTGGTTTACAACAAATCAGCGCGTAACTTTGGCCCCATTATGGCTATGGCAGCAGATGTGACAATTGCTCAAGTTTCTGAAGTTGTTGAACTTGGTGCATTGGATCCAGAGCACATTATTACCCCTGGTATTTTTGTACAACATGTTGTTGCTGTTCAACCTGCACAGCTTGAGCAATCTGCATAAATCACGTGAGGAAAGAACCATGAGCTATACCAAATTAACCCGTGATCAAATTGCAGAACGTGTTGCACATGATATTCCAGATGGTGCTTATGTCAATTTAGGCATTGGCTTACCCACTAAAATTTCAAATTATTTACCAACAGACAAAGATGTGTTTCTACATTCAGAAAATGGACTTTTGGCTTTTGGTCCTCCTCCAGCTAAAGGCGAAGAAGACCCTGAGTTAATTAATGCAGGAAAAGAGTTTGTCACTATGCAAACGGGCGGCTGCTTTTTTCACCATGGTGACTCTTTTGCCATGATGCGTGGCGGTCATTTAGATATTGCAGTATTAGGCGCTTTTCAGGTTGCCCAAAATGGTGACTTAGCAAATTGGCATACTGGTGCGCCAGATGCAATTCCTGCTGTAGGTGGTGCAATGGATTTGGCTGTTGGGGCGAAAAAAGTCTTTATTACTACAGACCATGTGACCAAAAAAGGTGAACCGAAAATTGTCGCCGAATTGTCATACCCTGCGACAGGCCTGCAATGTGTCGATCGTATTTACACAGATTTGTGCGTCATTGATGTAACAGTTGAAGGCATGAAAGTGATTGAAAAAGTTGAGGGTCTGAGCTTTGACGAATTACAGTCAATGACCGGTGCAAAGCTGATAGATACGACAGCATAAAGCAAAAAGTCCCTCCTTGATTAAAGGGGGGATTTAGGGAGGATTAATATTCAAAAATTAACTTCCTGTAAATCCCTCCCAACCTCCCGTTAAAAGGGAGGAGCTGAGTTTTTAGGATTTATAAAATGAAAAATGCCTATATTATTGATGCAATCCGTACACCTTTCGGTCGCTATGCGGGCGGTTTAGCAGCAGTACGTACCGACGACCTAGGTGCCTTACCTATTAAGGCACTGATGCAGCGAAATCCAAGTATTGCTTGGGAGTCTGTTGATGACGTGATTTACGGCTGTGCGAACCAAGCCGGTGAAGATAACCGTAATGTTGCACGAATGTCGTCGCTACTTGCAGGTGTCCCTTTCCAAGTTCCTGCTACAACTGTAAACCGACTTTGTGGTTCATCACTTGATGCAATTGCGATGGCAGCCCGTGCAATTAAGGCAAATGAAGCAGACTTAATTATTGCCGGCGGTGTTGAGAGTATGTCCCGTGCACCCTTTGTTATGGGTAAATCGGAAAGTGCTTATGGACGCAGCCAAAAGATAGAAGACACCACCATGGGTTGGCGTTTTATCAATCCAATCCTTAAGCAAATGTATGGCGTGGAAACCATGCCTCAAACCGCTGAAAATGTGGCAGAACAATTCAATATTAACCGTGCAGATCAAGATGCTTTTGCCTTAGAAAGTCAGCGCCGTACAGCTGCTGCACAAGCCAATGGTTTTTTTGAGAAAGAAATCATCCCTGTCGTCATTCCACAGCGTAAAGGCGACCCACTGATAGTCGATACAGATGAGCATCCACGCGGATCGACGACAGCAGAAGGTTTGGCAAAACTCAAACCTGTGGTGAAAGCAGATGGTACGGTAACTGCGGGCAATGCTTCAGGAATCAATGATGGTGCGGCTGCACTACTGATTGCTTCAGATGATGCTGTTAACAGATTTAAGTTAAAGCCACGAGCCAAAATTATTGCAGCAACGGTGGTGGGTGTTGAACCCAAAATCATGGGTTTTGGTCCTGCGCCTGCCATCAAAAAGCTGTTAGCTCAAACAGGTCTAAGCCTTGAACAAATGGATGTGATCGAGCTGAATGAAGCTTTTGCGGCTCAAGCTTTAGCGGTTACCCGTGAACTAGGTTTGGAAGATGGCGCTAAACATGTCAATCCAAACGGTGGCGCTATTGCTTTGGGGCATCCTTTAGGTGCATCTGGAGCTCGTTTAGTGACGACTGCGTTAAATCAACTTGAGGCAATTTCAGGTCAATATGCCCTCTGTTCGATGTGCATTGGTGTCGGTCAAGGCATCGCTTTGATTATTGAACGTGTTTAATCCTCAATAAAAGTCCTCCTTCTCATAGGGGGATTTAGGGGATTTATAAAATTAAGGATTCAAAACATGCCTACATTTATATCCAATGATGCAACGATTAATTACGCAACTTTTGGTGACCACACACAACCTGCGATTGTCTTTTCTAACTCTTTAGGCACAAAGTTCAACATGTGGCAGCCTCAGATAGAGGCGCTGCAGCAGGATTATTTTGTCATTTGTTATGATACACGTGGTCATGGTGCATCTTCTGCCCCTCAAGGGCCATATAGCCTTGATCAATTAGGTACAGATGTCATCCACATATTGGATCATTTAAATATTCAACAAGCCACATTTTGTGGAATATCGATGGGTGGTTTAACAGGCCAATGGCTTGCAATACATCATCCTAAACGCTTTAACCATGTCATTATATGCAATACCGCTGCAAAAATTGGGCAAGAATCAGCTTGGAATGAACGTGCACAGTTAGTCCGTCAACAAGGTCTGAAACCAATTGCAGAAACGGCAGCATCACGATGGTTTACAGAACCCTTTATCCAAGGTAACACGGCAACTGTACAATCTTTGAGTAACGACCTCGGAGCTGGCAGCCCAGAAGGTTATGCAAGTTGTTGTGAAGCTTTGGCTAAAGCGGATTTACGCAATGAAATCTCGTCTATTCACATCCCGGTATTGATTATTGCAGGTCAACAAGACCCCGTAACCACAGTTGCAGATGGTCAATTCATGCAAGAACGCATAGCAAATAGCCAATTATTTGAAATTAATGCATCGCATATTTCAAACATCGAACAGCCAGATGCATTTAATCAGGCTTTGCAGAATTTTATACAGCAATAATAAGCAGCTGAACAAATTCAATGTAATGTTATTAAAATAGAGCCTTGCCATTGTGCAGGGCTTTATTTCGTTTGAAGGCTTATACTCTCATCAATGGAGGTGGTATCGATGATCTTGCTGTGCAATTAGTAGACTTGAAAAATAGGCATATAAATGCTTATTGCGTGCAGCATTGCGGAAATTGGTTTGTGTATAATCCAGAATTTGAATGTTATAGCTTTAAGAAAAAATATCAAGGCGCAAAAGTATGGACATCTCTTTCATACAAAAAAATAAAGACCGTATTGCAGGCCCAAGCTTTGATGAATAATTATACTTTATCTAGAAAATTAACATTAAAAGCACTCCGTAAATGAATATTGATATTGAAAAAGACCGAAGTATTGGAGTCCTTCGGTCTAAAATTTTAACTTCACTTATTCCTCATAGGTGTTTAAGACCAGATATTGAAGAATAGTTTGAAGAATAATCTCTGGGAATTTTAAGCTGCAGGATGATTGAGTTGATCAATGATGCCTTGTGCAGCCAATTCATTTAATTCAGCTTCAGTTTTAAATTGGGACAAAATTTCGATTGTGTGCTGCCCTAACTGCGGCGGTGCATGACGGTATTCTACAGGCGTATCAGATAATTTCATCGGTGATCCAATCACTTTAAAATCATGATTTAAAGCATGTGGAATATTCACAACCATTTGACGATGTTGAATTTGCGTTTCATTTAATGCGTCTTCTACAGAGTTGATTACACCCACTGGCACTTTTACCGCATGAATCGCATCAACCCAAACTTGAGCATCTTGAGTTAGAAAATAAGCACTCAATAATGGAATTAATTCTTCACGGTTCTTCACTCGATCTTGATTACGTAAATAGTTCGGCTGATCTAGCAGTTCTTTATAGCCAATCGCAATACACAAATCTTTAAATTGTTTGTCATTACCACAGGCAATAATAAATTCTTTATCTTTAGCTTTAAAGGTTTGATACGGTACGATATTCGGGTGATTATTTCCCATACGTTTAGGTGCTTTACCCGAGGTCAAATAGTTCATACCTTGATTGGCTAGCGCCGCCACCTGTACATCGAGTAATGACATATCGATATATTGACCGCGTCCTGTATGCTGCCGCGCCAACAATGCCGCCTGAATGGCAATCGTTGAGTACAGTCCGGTCTGAATATCGACCACAGCGACTCCCACCTTTTGTGCGCCACCACCGATTACATCATCAGATTCACCAGTAATACTCATCAGACCTGACATGCCTTGAATAATAAAGTCATAGCCTGGTTCTTCCGCACGTGGACCATCCTGACCAAAACCTGTAATTGAGCAATATACGATATTGGGATTTAGTGCACTGAGCGATGCATAATCCAAACCATATTTTGCAAGTGAACCTGCTTTGTAGTTTTCAATCACGACATCTGCAGTTTGGGCAATTTCACGGACTAGGGCTTGCCCTTCTTCACTGGCAATATCAATGGCTACAGAATATTTGTTACGGTTCGCACATTGGTAATAGCCTGATTCTTTCGTCGCTTGACCTTGCTGATTTGGCATCCAAGGTGGTCCCCACATACGGGTATCATCCCCGACTTTAGGACGCTCAATTTTGATTACCTCTGCACCTAAATCAGCCAATATTTGACCGCACCAAGGACCTGCCAAAACACGGCTTAAGTCCAATACGCGAATTCCTTTTAATGCACCCATAGTTCACTCCAGATGTGCCATAGTATTGAGCTATGGCACAGATATTTTTAGTTATTTTACTGTTGCAGTTTTTGCAGACGCTTTTTGCTCTGCATCAGCAACATGTGTATCTAAACTTGCCAGTTTTTCTTTTTCCGCATCTGAAGAAAGTGATGCTTGCTGTGGGTCATATTGGCGTTCACGGATGAACAAGCCCGGAATAACACCTGCAATAAAGTAAGCAGCACCCATCACAATAAAGGCCATAGTGAACGATCCGCCAGCAGCAATCATACCAATGGTTGCTGGTGCTATGGCTGCGCCTAAACGTCCCATATTGTAAGCACCGCCAATAGCCGTTCCGCGTACATCCGTAGAGAAACTTTCTGCCATATACGTTGCATTTACACCGTATGGAATACCGTATAAGAAACCGAAAGTTACGAGTAAATAGGCGATGTTGGTTGGTGTGTTATAGAAAATGATGATCGGTAAGAATGCTGCCGTAGCTACCGTACCAAACACAAAGGTAATACGACGTCCAAATTTGTCAGCGGCATAGCCTGCTAAAATTTTACCCAGAATCATGGCGGTATATGCACCTACCATATAGCCAGTCATGGCTTTAAAGTTCATGCTGAGTTCAGTTTCTAAATACGTTGGCATCCAGTTGTTGACACCGTAATAACCGAATTGTAGAAATGCAGCGGTCGACATCCAAAAGAAGAACATTTTGCGATGATTGGTATGTCCAAAAATACGTTTATAAATACTTTCAGAAGGCGCATTTTGATTGGCTGCAGCATGTTGCTGTACAGGCTCAAGTTTTAATTCACGGCGTTTTAGCTGCTCAATTTTTGCTTCCTGCCAAGATTTTGGTTCAGGAACAAAACGCATAAAGATCAGGGCAAAAGCAGCAGGAATAATTGTGACATAAAATAGCATCCGCCAGCCGTGGTCTGGAATAATGGCACCCGCCATCAGTGTTGCAACGATATACCCCACGGTTTGACCGGTTTGCAAAGTCCCAAGTACCGTTGTTCGATATTTGGTTGGCACATATTCTGCCATGAGCGTATTACACGCCATGTAAAGAGAACCCAGTCCAAAAGCGCCAATAAAACGTAAAATTAAAAATTGTTCATAGCTTTGGGTAAAGCCTAAGATACAGGTCATGATCGAGAAAAATACGACCGACCAAGCAATGGTTTTCACACGGCCGAATTTATCGCACGCCCATCCACCCGAAATACCACCCAGCGCCATCCCTGCTAAAGAAGAACTACCAAGCATTCCGGCTTGAAATGTACTTAAACCAAATTCAGCCTTTAAACTGGTGAGACTGAATGACAGCAACATGATGTCTACACCATCAATCACCAAGGAAATAAAGGCAAAAATAAAAGCCATTTTCCAAGTGTTGCTGGTAATCCGATGCATCGTGCCCACGTTAGAAGGCAATTTGAGCGTTCCTGCTCCGTTTTGCATTTCGTTATTCATTTCCTTGTTCCTCATTTTCCCAAATGAGTCATCGACATTCCTATGTCTGCACATTTGCCTTTTTTATTCTTTTTATTTCATCACTGCTCAGGCTATTGCACAGAGTTACAAGAGTGTTTCACGATGAATCCTTTATTGATTAAGTTTATTTTTGCATAAAAAGTCTCTAAGGCACTCTATGCAGAGCGCCCTATTGATATTGAATTCAATTAGTTACTAAAAGCCGCGATGCCTGTTTGCGCACGACCTAAGATCAGTGCATGTACATCATGTGTTCCTTCATACGTGTTGACGACTTCGAGATTGACCAGATGGCGGGCAACACCAAACTCATCAGAAATGCCGTTACCTCCCATCATGTCACGCGCAACACGGGCAATATCTAAAGCCTTGCCACAGTTGTTACGTTTAATGAGTGATGTGCCTTCTACAGCAGCAATGCCTTCATCTTTCATACGTCCAAATCGAAGCGCAGCTTGTAGACCCAAGGCAATCTCAGTTTGCATATCCGCCAATTTCTTTTGAATCAACTGATTCGCAGCTAAAGGTCGGCCAAACTGTTTACGGTCCATAGTATATCGGTGCGCTGTATGCCAGCAGAATTCTGCGGCGCCCATTGCGCCCCAAGCGATACCATAACGAGCACTATTTAGACAGGTAAATGGACCTTTTAAACCACGTACTTCTGGAAAAGCATTCTCTTCAGGGACAAAGACATTGTCCATCACAATTTCACCGGTAATCGATGCACGTAAGCCAACTTTACCGTGAATTGCAGGAGCAGATAGACCTTCCCAGCCTTTTTCTAAAATAAAACCACGAATGTCACCAACATTACCTTCAGGCGATACTTCTTTCGCCCAAACAACAAACACGTCGGCAATTGGGCTGTTGGTAATCCACATTTTTGCACCCGTGAGACGATAGCCACCTTCGACTTTTTTTGCACGAGTAATCATGCTACCTGGGTCAGAGCCATGATCTGGTTCAGTTAAACCAAAACAGCCAATGTATTCGCCTGTTGCCAGTTTTGGTAGGTATTTCTGTTTTTGCTCTTCAGAGCCAAATTCATTAATTGGCACCATCACCAAAGAACTTTGAACGCTGGCCATTGAGCGGTAGCCAGAATCCACATATTCAATTTCACGCGCAACTAGACCGTAGCTAACATAGTTTAGACCTGCGCCGCCGTATTGCTCTGGAATCGTTGGGCCAAGTAAGCCAAGTTCGCCCATTTCTCGGAAAATAGATGCATCGGTTTTTTCATGGCGGAATTGTTCGAGTACACGTGGCTGTAAACGCTCTTGACAGTATGCATGCGCAGTATCGCGAATCATGCGTTCTTCTTCAGTTAATTGCTGTTCCAAAAGAAACGGATCTTGCCAGTTAAATTGTACTTTTGGTTTTTTTACATTGACCATTTGATTCATCGCATCCTCTGCTTTTTCGGGCTTTCTTTGTTTTATTTGATGCTATGTGTGAAAAGTGATTCATTCAAACGATTAATTTGCATGTAGATATGCGCCTTTCGCATACCTGAGCTTTGTTCACGGCGTGTTAAGCACTTTAGCCACTGATTTGAACTGCGGATTGCTTTATTTATAGACTATAGTGGTATATGAAAATCATTCTTATATGCCATTTTGTGATACCTATCGATAAAAAGGACTTTATCTATGCGGCGCAATATTCCGTCTTTGCAAAGCTTAATTTGCTTTGAATCTGCTGCAAAACACGCAAGTTATACGCATGCTTCTCAAGAGTTATTTATTACGCAAAGTGCCGTGTCACGCCAAATTCAGCAGCTTGAAGAGTACTTAGGTGTCATGCTATTTAGCCGAACACGTCACGGTGTCGATCT
Organism: Acinetobacter sp. YH12145; assembly: GCF_013418335.1. Lineage (NCBI taxonomy): Bacteria > Pseudomonadati > Pseudomonadota > Gammaproteobacteria > Moraxellales > Moraxellaceae > Acinetobacter > Acinetobacter sp. YH12145. Next base: position 97,398 of record NZ_VPCE01000008.1, read on the forward strand.
CACAGAAGCAGGCAAGCAATATGCAAAAAGTATTAAACCCTTTTTGCAAGGCATCGAAAAAAGCACCTCAGATATCATGACGCACAAAGGCTTAGGCGGTACTTTAAAGCTGGGCGTTGTGCCAACCTTTGCCACACGTTGGCTGTTGCCAAAATTACATAAATTAAATGCACAGCATCCTGAAATTACCGTGCATTTAGAAACCAGTACCAAACCTTTTTTATTTAATGAAAATGTCTTTGACGCGGCTATTTTTGCAGGAACGCAACAGCAAATTGAGCATTGGCCCGGCATTCAAGCGCATTATTTAATGGATGAAGAAGTGGTTCCCGTTTGTTCACCCAAATTGATTGAAAACAACTTTCCACTTGCGGAAATGACAGATGATCACAGTTTTAATTTAAGCGATGATGAATTGCTTCAATTGCCTTTATTACAGCAAACCACCCGTCCAAGTATTTGGCAAGAATGGTTTCAAGCCCATCAGCTTCAGCATCCCAAACCATTTGATGGTCAGCGACATGAACTATTTTCTATGCTTTCTGTGGCAGCCAGTCATGGCATGGGAATGGCACTGATTCCACAAATGCTGATTGAAGCAGAACTGAGAAAAAAAGAATTGGTGATTGCATCAAATAAAAAATTGCACGGTAGCCGAAAATATTATTTAGTCCACTCGAGCCAAGACAGTTCACCACAAATACAAAAATTTGTCGATTGGGTGCTACAAGAATTGCATCAACTAAGTTGAAGTAATCGCTATATTTTGAGTACAGTAAATTCGCTGAATTATTCGTTCAATACATGCAACCGTACGCATTGGACTAATCAATTAAAATATAAGGCTAAATATCTATGCAAAAAATTGTGGTGTTTTCAGGTGCCGGCATGAGCGCAGAAAGCGGCATCAATACCTTCCGTGATAGTGATGGTCTTTGGGAGCAGCATCGCATTGAAGATGTGGCCACACCTGAAGCTTGGGCACGCGATCCAGCTTTAGTACAGCGTTTTTATAATGAACGCCGTAAACATATTTTAGCCGCAGATCCTAATGCAGCGCATAAATTGATTGCTGAACTCGATGATTTTTTTGATGTACAAGTCATCACACAAAATATTGATGATCTACATGAACGTGCAGGCAGTCACAATGTACTGCATCTGCATGGCAATATTCGTTACGCAAAAAGCTCTGGCCCTCAGGCGCAATATACGCAGGAATTGTTTCCCATTGAAGGTGCAGATTTAAACTTAGACACCGACAAATGCCCTGAAGGATATCCTTTACGGCCACATGTAGTCTGGTTTGGCGAAGCAGTTCCTGCCTATGAAGATGCCAGTTTAAGTGTACAAACGGCAGATATTTTTATTGTGATTGGCACGAGTCTGGCTGTTTATCCTGTGGCTGGATTGATTCACGAAATCCCTGCCAACTGCCGTGCATTTTATATCGACCCGAAAGCAGATTATCAGCGTGTACCTGAGCAGTATCAATTGATTAAAGCTGGCGCGAGTGAAGGAATGAAAAAACTTTTTTTGCAATTGGTTGCGCCATAAAAGCACATTTTGGCATCAGTATCGATCAAAAAAACTAATATTGCCTGCTTCTTTTGCAGGCTTTTTGCTGTTTATAGCCTATCTAACTTTGCATAAGGCCAATAAAACACGGCATACAAGCGTTTGGCATTCAAATTGCTTAATAGTATTACGTTTTATTAAAAAAGTAATATTGGGGCTTGGTCAGTATGGGTTATGTCGCAAGAGAGCTCAGTCCAAAAAGTAAGCTATTGCTTGGCTTAGGATCATTTTTAATTCCTGTGCTCATTTGGTGTGCAGTGAGTTATTTGCCATTTTTATGGCATCCACAGGTGCAAATAACGCAGTCTGGCAGTGTGCCGTATTTTCAGGTCGATAGCCGTGTAGACAAAGCGGTGTTTTATGCCGAAGCACAATCTGCAGTGAATGCAGGTTTAGCACCACCTCAAGGTAAACTGGTCAATCCAATCTATTTACCTGCACCGCACGAAGTAGCAAAAGCATTAGTTACGGCTTTTATAACTCCACCTGCCCAACCTGATGCCCCATGGTTTCATCAAAGCTTATGGCACAGTATTAAAATTGTGTTCAGCGCTTTTTTTATTGCCTCTCTCATCGGTATTCCGCTAGGTATTCTTTGCGGTTTTTCTCAAAAAATATCACAACTGACCGAACCCTTTGTTGAGTTTTTCCGCTACTTGCCCGCTCCTGCTTTTGGTGCATTAGCCGTTGCGATTTTAGGCATTAATGATGCACCTAAAATCGCCATTATCGTGATTGGTACGCTGTTTCAGCAAATTCTAATTATTGCGAATACCACACGGATGGTAGACCGTGGCCTGATCGAAGCAGGTTTTACGCTAGGCACCAATAAATTGAAAAGCTTATTTCATGTGGTGATTCCAGCGGCGCTTCCTGACATTTACCGTGACTTGCGTGTATTGCTGGGCTGGGCTTGGACCTATCTGATCGTATCTGAACTAATCGGCACAACCTCTGGGATTACGTGGTTTATTACTCAACAAGCGCGTTACCAAAACTTTGACAATGTCTATGCCGCGATCCTCATCATTGGGGTGATTGGTTTAGTGTGCGATGTGGTGCTAATGAAACTCGGACAACGTCTATTTAAATGGAAAGCAGGAGCAAAATAATGAACAGCACAGAATTTAATGCCACCACTTATTTCGATGCAATTTATGCGCGCCCTGTCATTTTGGAAGCAAAAAAACTCACACAAAGTTTTAAACACGGCAAGACTGAGCGCACTATTTTAAATCAGTTGGATTTAAAGATTCATAAACGTGAATTTATCTGCGTGATTGGCCCATCGGGTTGCGGTAAATCGACTTTTAGCCGAATTGTGGCTGGGCTTGATCCTTACAGTAGCGGTGAATTGCTGGTCGATGGCCAAGCGATTGAAGGCCCAAGCCCTGAGCGTGGCATGGTGTTTCAAGGCTACACGCTTTTTCCATGGAAAACAGTCAAAGAAAATGTGATGTTCGGCCCTTTAATGAAAGGTGCCAGCAATGCTTCGGCTGAATCCAGCGCCCGCGAATGGATTGATATTATTGGTCTAGAAAAATACCAAGATCAGTACCCGCATGAGCTTTCTGGTGGGATGAAACAGCGCGTTGCCATTGCCCGCGCATTGGTCAATGAACCCAAAATATTATTGATGGATGAGCCGTTTGGCGCGCTTGACCCGCATACCCGCCAAAAAATGCAAAAACATTTAATGGATCTTTGGCAAAACATTGATATCACGATTATTTTTGTGACCCACGATATGGATGAAGCGATTCTATTGGCGGATCGTATTGTGGCGCTCAAAGCCAATCCTGGTGAAATTAAGGAAATTATTGAGGTGAACTTACCACGCCCAAGAAATCCTGAACTCATGCTGAGTCCTGAATTTAAACAACTGCGCGAACGGGTGGATTTCTTGGTACATGCGCAGGAAGACGAGCTCGACCCAGCGATGGAAAACCTACCAAAAATTCCGCGTATGACCCAAGTCAGTACGCAAAAATAACTGGATCAATCCCTCTTCATCTTTAGGACGGCCTAAATGATGTACTACAGCGTTGGACGGCCAACATCATAGGAATTGAAGATGAATGAATCTTATGTTTTGCCACTTGTTGATATATCGAAAATGCAAAGCACTGAATTGTCAGAACGCTTAGAAGTAGCCTCTGCGTTGGATCAAGCCTGTAAAGATGTTGGTTTTCTATATTTAAAAGGTGATCAGTTCAATTTTGATTTTGCGACATCACTGATTCAGGTGGCAAAGCGCTATTTCCAACAAGAAACTGCCAGAAAAATGCAACACTATATTGGGCTGTCGAAAAATCACAGTGGCTATGTGCCAATTGGTGAAGAACAGTTTGCAGGCAACAGCTATGACTTAAAAGAAGCCTATGACATCAATTATGATTACCACGGCGAAACGACGGCATTTCCCTTGCTGAGCCCTACGTTATGGCCAGATGATGCCACATTTAAAAGTACGGTCAGTGATTATTACCACCATTTACGTAGTATCAGCGAACAAATTTTTCAGGCCTTTGCTTTAGCATTGAATGTAGATGAGCATTTTTTTGATTGCAAAATTACCCATCCGACCAGCCAACTGCGTCTAATCCATTATCCCTATAACCCTGAAGTTAAAGATGCCGAAGGTATTGGCGCACATACAGACTATGAATGTTTTACACTGCTCTTGCCGACGGCACCGGGTTTACAGGTACTCAATAAACAAGGTGAATGGATGGATATTCCATTGATTGAAAATACCTTGGTGATGAATATTGGCGACATGATGGAAATTTTGTCGAATGGCAAATATTTGGCCACCAAACACCGTGTTAAAAAAGTCCCTGAAGAACGCTACTCTTTCCCTCTGTTCTGTACCTGTAATTACGACACGATCATTGAGCCTGTACATTCTACTGACGCGCCCAAATATCAGCCCTTAATTGGCGGTGAGCATTTATTTAATCAAACCGCGCAAACCTTTAATTATCTTAAAAAACGTATCGCTTCAGGAGAGCTGAGTCTAAGAAATGCTGTGCCGTTGTCATCATTTGGTATGGATGAAAATACAGAAGTGCAAGGAGCAAGCGCATGAATCTATTTCAAGCTTTAAAACAGCTTCCAGCCAGCCAAGAGGTTTCAGGTCCTATTCCAGACTATTTATATGGTGCTTTTCGCCGTAAAAGCATTAGTTTTTCGAATGGATTAATGGATGAAAAAACCATTGTGTATTGGTTTCAGTCACGTAGTTTCACCATCGATCTACGTTTAAAAAGCCGTGAAAATACGCCAGTGAATGAACGTCAAGGCTGGATTGGCAACACTCTTTGGGATGCTGAACAGCAATTATTGTCTTGGGACGTTAAAGCACACTCAAATTATCAAAATCATGTGCAATGGCCAGAACTTGCAAAACTACATGCGATTGGCAACTGTATTTTAGAATTCTCTCCAAGCAATGCGTATGTCGAAGACTGGCGTCAACAAGTGCATGAAGGGTTATTTTTAGGCCTGCGCTTGAAGTCAGCTTTAGATGTAGAAAGCCATCAGCCATTGCAGATTGATGGCGGTTTAATTATTTGTGATAAGCATGTGGCCTTTGCACGGAGCCGTTTACCTACAGATCAGCAAACTGTTGCCAGCATCGATATATCATCTGCACCTACTATGTATGAAACGGTGATTGAAAGCTTTGAAGTATCCATCGCTGTAGATGGTCTGCATAAGCACTATACAACGACTTCATCTCAGCAAGATCAACCACTTAACTTTGATCATTTCAAAGTTATTGATGAAACACATTTAATGCAAAACGTCATTATTAATGGTCAAGCAATACAGCTGATGTTCGAGGTGGATATTTATGTTCCGCATTATGCATTTCAGCGTCGCACTGATACCACGACAGAAAGTACAGATTGGTTGCAAAATGAAAAACAGCACCTCTTGTACCATGCCGTAGAATGTCTATAGGAAATCAATGTCGTTTATATATTTGCTCATCGCAATCATTGCTGAAGTGATTGCCACGTCCGCCTTAAAAGCCAGCAATGGCTTTACTGAACTAGTACCGATTATTTTTACCGTATTGGGCTATGCCATTGCACTCTTCTTTTTAGGTTTGACCTTTAAATCAATTCCTATGGGATTGGCCTACGCCATGTGGTCTGCTGCCGGCATTGTACTTATTTCTTGTGTGGGCTGGATTGTGTTTAAACAAAATTTAGACCTGCCTGCCATGATTGGTTTGGCCTTTATTTTATTGGGTATTGTGATTATTAATGTTTTTTCTAAAAGCACAGAGCTTTGAAATGTCAGTTTTAAAATGAATTTTTTAAATAATATCTCTGAAATTTTAAAGACTTAAATTGCTTTAAATAAAAATGCTCTAGCTTGCTGTTGCACACTAGAGCATACGCTTCGAATGAATTAACTGTGATCAGTCGGCTTCTATAAAATGCCTTTCACTAGAAAAAAGCATCCAACAATACATAACAGCACCGCAAAACATTTTTTCAGTACTGCTGGTGAAAGCGCATGCGCAGTTTTCGCGCCATATTTAGCCGTAAAGAAACTCATCACACTAATGCCCAAAAAGGCATAGATATGAATAAAGCCAATGGTATTTGGAATTTCAACTTGCTGTTTCATACCAAAAAACATAAAGCCTAATGCACCAGCAATGGCAATGGGTAAACCGCAAGCCGCAGACGTCCCGACCGCTTTTTGCATCACCACGCCATTTGCCGTTAAATACGGTACCGTAATACTACCGCCGCCAATCCCGAAGATGGCCGATGCAACGCCGATACCCGAACCTGCTGCAATTTGTTTAGCTGTAGATGGCAGTGTTTTGTTGGGATGGACTGGCTTTTTTGCACCCATAAACATGGTATAAGCCACCCAAAGTAAAAACACACCGACAATCATTTGCAGATGTAAGCCTGACAGCCAGCCTGCAATACCCGCGCCTGCAAAACAACCAATCGCCATAGGCGGAGCTAAATTTTTAAATACAGGCCAAATCACAGCGCCATTTTTATTATGCGCCATCAATGAACTGATAGACGTCACAACAATCGTAGCCAAAGATGTGCCGAGCGCCAAATGCATAATCACATCGGGACTATAACCCATTTGGCTAAAAACAATATAGAGCAATGGCACAATGATAGTACCGCCGCCAACGCCAAACAGCCCCGCAGCAAAACCTGCAAATGCGCCAATAATTAAGAAAGTAATGAGTTCCACGAAATAGATACTTTTAAAGTGATGTATTGAAGAAGTCTGACTGGTTTAAGCCAACTCCACTTGACCCACAGCATGATAAGCGCGGTTGAAATATACCAAGCTTTCCTCCTGCTGACTTTGCTTGATTGCAACCACACGGCACATAAACACACTGTGCGTACCCACTTCTTGAATCTGTTCAATCTGACAGTCAAAACTGACCAAAGCATCTTTTAATATCGGTGAACCTGTTTCTAATACAGTCCAAGAACCCAATTTAAAACGCTCTTCCGAATTGAATTTGCTTGAAGCAAAAGCATTGGAAATTTGCTCATGCTGTGCGCCTAAAACATTGACAGAAAGAACTTTATTTTCAAGAAAATGCGCATGAGAACGAGATGATTGATTCATACAAACCAGCAAAGTTGGCGGTGTATCTGTCACACTGCATACTGCTGATGCTGTAAATCCATGCATGCCTGCTTCACCCTCAGTCGTAATCACGTTGACTGCAGTCGTCAATAAAGACATTGCATTTCTAAAATCAGTTGCTTCAATCATCTCTTCAATCTCAATGGTCTATATGGCTTATCTCTTTCTCAGGTTTGGGCAATAGCAAATTTAATTTCCTTATTGCCCTTACATGAAATTGAGTCAGCTCGAATTTATGCGGTCAATTCTTGGCGAATAATAGCTGCGCCTGCGCTTAGCGCATTTAGTTTGCCTTGCGCCACGTGGCGAGGTAAAGGCGCCATACCGCAGTTTGTTGAAGGATATAGCTTGTCGGCATCTACAAACTGAAGCGCTTTGCGTAATGTATTTGCTACTTCTTCTGCTGTTTCAACCTGATTGGTTGCTACATCAATGGCGCCAACCATCACTTTTTTACCGCGGATGAGTTCAATCAAATCCATCGGTACACGAGAGTTTTGGCATTCAAGCGAGATGATATCGAGCTTCGATTGCTGCAATTTCGGGAATGATTCTTCGTATTGGCGCCATTCATTACCTAAAGTTTGTTTCCAATCAGTATTGGCTTTAATACCGTAACCATAGCAAATGTGAACTGCTGTTTCGCATTTCAAACCTTCAAGCGCACGCTCTAAGGTCGCAATACCCCAGTCATTGACTTCATCAAAAAATACGTTAAACGCAGGCTCATCAAATTGAATAATATCCACGCCTGCCGCTTCAAGCTCTAACGCTTCTTGATTCAGGATTTTAGCAAATTCCCAAGCCAATTTTTCACGGCTCTTGTAATGACCATCATACAAAGTATCAATCATCGTCATCGGGCCTGGCAAAGCCCATTTGATCGGCTGATTGGTTTGGCTGCGTAAGAATTTTGCATCATCAACAAACACTGCTTTCTTACGAGATACTTCACCGACCACAGACGGTACACTTGCATCATAACGATTACGAATACGCATCGTTTCACGCTTTTCGAAATCTACACCTTCAAGATGTTCAATAAATGTGGTTACAAAATGCTGACGGGTTTGTTCGCCATCGCTGACAATATCAATGCCTGCATGGATTTGTTCATGCAAAGATAATTTCAACGCATCACGCTTTGCATCTAATAATTCTTCGCCTTCAAGTTTCCATGCTGACCACAATTTTTCAGGTTCAGCCAGCCAAGACGGTTTAGGTAAGCTGCCAGCAGTTGAAGTTGGGAGTAAAATGGCCATATTCGATCTTCTATCTCTATTTTCTTTAAAACGGGTGGTTTAACTCACCCGTGTTTCATCTATTTGCGTGATTTAAAATTAAGCTGCGGCTGCATTTTCAATACTAAAATTAGCCGCCCACTCATTCAGAATGTCTTTATATGGCTGGATAAAGTTCTCTTCTGTCCATTTGCCCTGTTTAACCGCCAACTGACCACGTTCAACACGGTCATACACAATACGGGTTAATGAATAATCACCAAAGCTTAAACTTGGTTGATACACTAAACCTGCTGTCGCATTGGTATTGTAAATTTCAGGACGGTAGATTTTTTGGAAGCTTTCCATGGTGCTGATCGCGCTGATCAGTTCGAAATCTGTATAGTCGCTCAGCAAGTTATTTGCTGAATAAAATGCCAATGGTGCAGTCGCATTTTCAGGTTTGAAGTAACGAACGCTTAAGCCCATTTTTGCAAAATAATCATCTGTACGGGAGTGATCATCATTGGTGTATTCCACACCTAAGATCGGATGCACATTTGCAGTACGGTAATAGGTTTTTGTCGTTGAAATACTTAAACAGATGACAGGTTGTTTCTTAAATTCAGCTTTAAATACCTCTGAATTGATCAAGTGTTGATATAGCTTTCCATGTAAATCGCCAAAATCTTCAGGTTTTTCATTGAACTTACAACCGAGTGCTGGTAATACCACGCTGAAGTCATAGTCACGTACATACGATGAAAAACTGTTGCCGATCATGCCTTCAATGCGTTCATTGGTTTTATGGTCGATGATGGTGCTCTTTAAAGTTTCAATAAATGGGAAAGTTTGACCATTGCCTTCCACATCGAGTTCAGCCGAAATGATGTCAATTTCAAGTGAATAACGATCTGCATTTGGGTTGTCACAAGTAGCTAAACTATTGAAACGGTTATTAATCATTGCCAAAGTACGGCGCAGATTCTCTTCACGGTGTTCACCACGTGCCAAATTGGCAAAGTTCGTTGTTAAACGTGTATTGTCAGCTGGTTTATAGTTTTCATCAAAGCAGATACGTTTGATTGAACATGCAAATTTATGACTCATGAAGATTCACTACCCTAAAATTAAAAATAATCAAAATTTCTGTATGAAGTAATTTATACGTGAAACTTAAGATGAATAAAAATGATTTAACCTCAACTCAAAGTGAGATAAATTCATGTTTAAGATTTAAATACAATGAATTTTCTTCAACTATGCATCATTCAACTGGCGATAAAAAAACTGCCACCCAGGTAGCATTTAAATTTTATTTAATATAAATAAGGGCTTAAAAAAAATTCAATGAAAATTTTTTCATTCAAACACACATCTGAAATGTGTCGAATCGTACAGATTGGCTCACTATCTCCACTCTCAAAATTCAGCGGATTTATTCATTAGGGTGAATTTTTCTAACTGTAAAATGAAAAAAGATCAAATCACTAATTGTTTTAATATTGAACCTGTAACACTAATATACTTTTGTCCTGAGCTATAAAGTTCTTAAACCTTGCCATAAATAGATAAATCAAATATGAAATAAGCATATATTCATGTCGTTTCAGCTTTTTAGTCAATATACTGAATATGACTCAACTTGTACTTAGAAAAAACCAGCATATTCGAGCTTTGGTATGTTAAGGAATCGCTAAAATATTCGGTTTATACTTATACCTTCTTAAAATCCTGTCTAATAAATTAGAACGTCAGACACTGACTCTCCCAGTAGGTCATGACAAGCTTTTACTCCACTCTTGCTGTTTCACCATGCTCTGGCGAAGTCATGGAAACATTAATTGAATCAGGTATCGATTTTTCAATTTTCTTTTACAATCCCAATATTCATCCTGTGAAAGAATATGAAATCCGTAAAGAGGAAAATATCCGCTTTGCCGAGAAACATAACATTCCGTTTATTGACTCTGACTATGACACAGACAATTGGTTTGCTCGCGCTAAAGGTATGAAAATGAGCCTGAAAAAGGCATTCGTTGCACGATGTGTTTTGATATGCGCTTCGAGCGTACTGCACTTTATGCGGCAGAACAAGGTTTTAGCTTAATTAGTAGCTCACTGGGAATTTCACGCTGGAAAAATATGAAGCAGATTAATGACTGTGGTCATCGCTCCGCTTCACATTATGAAGGCATAAGTTATTGGGACTATAACTGGCATAAAAATGGTGGCGCTGTGCGAATGCTAGAGATCAATAAAAATGAGGAATTTTACCAGCAAGAATATTGTGGGTGCGTATATTCACTGCGTGATACCAACCGCTGCCGTATGAGTCATGGCCGTGACTGTATCAAACTGGGTGTAAAGTTTTACTCAAATGCCATGGATGAAGAAGCTTGAGTTCTGCACTTCATTATTTGCATTGATATTAAATTGATAATGTTAAGCCCTGAAGAATTTATACTATTCAGGGCTTATTTTTATTTACGTTTCAACTTATTTCAGTTCTTCAACCAAAGCTGGATAGATTGATCCATCGACATCCATTTCAGTTTTATAAATGCCATTAGCAACATTAAATTTATTTACGTGGTAACTAGAGCCATAAATTGAGTCAAAACCAGTTCCTTTTTTAAAGACTTGTTTGTTAGCAGCTAAATCCAGTAAATGTGTCCCGCCAATAAACTGTTCATATTGTGCAGGATCTACGCCGACACGGGTCGACATAATTTTCACTGCATCTGCATGCGTTGCAGGGTCGTTGATGTATTTAACCGTTTTATCCCAAACCTGAATGATTTTTTTCCACTCTTCTTTGTTGGCAGATAAATGTGTCATGTTGACGGTTAATGTGTCGTAAATCAGACCGGGTTTATCTTTCGATGTATAAATGATTTTAGATCCAGCAACAGCTTTCAGCGCTTGATTTGCGACCGGTTGCCACACGGCAATCGCTGCAATATCAGGACTGGCAAATACTTGTGGCAGCTCATTGGTCATAGTGTTGACCAACTTCACATCAGAGGCTTGAATTTTTGCATCATCCAACGCCGTCGCCAAAAGCAAATGATCAACCAAGCCTTTTTCTGTCGCGACACTTTTACCTTTTAAATCGGCAAGGCTATTGATGCCATCTTTAGCAATGATGACATCATTACCCGCAGAATAGTCCGTCGCCATAATCATGACGCCTTTCGTGCCGCCAGAACCCGTAACCAAGTTGTCGCCGTTGGTGACCAAAACAGCATCCAACTGATTTGCTGCAAATGCAGATAGTGAGGCTGAATAATCAAACCATTTAAAGTCTACATTGACACCGGCTTCTTTCAACCAGCCTTTTTCAATAGCAACTTGCCAAGCGACAAAACCAGGCCAGTCGCTATATCCGATCGTGATGGCTTTTGTATTGACTGTGCCTTCTGCTTGCGCGTTTGGTTCAGGTGTTTTGGCCGTATTGTCACAGCCACCTAGTAAGATAGCGGTCACAACGGATGCAGATAAGCAGGCTTTTTTGATCATAGTGCGATTTCCCCGATGGCATTACAGTTAAATTTGGTATTGGTATACAAAAACGATGGTGTATTCGGATTGCTGACAGATTTAGCATTGTGCTTTGCACGATTTGGTCTTTGGTTACCTGCATTAGCATGTGCTTGCTGTTGGTCTGTGATTTGGTCCTTAAACTGACCTTGTGATCGATATAATTGACCCATTTTAAAACTCCTTAATTCTTTGCATTTTGCGGAATTGGCGGCATTACAGCGTCCATCAACTCCAAATGTCCTTTAATCACACCCTTAAGTGCTGAAAAATGCTGACTGATGACTTTTAGCTCTGAACTAACGCCTTGCAGAATCATGACTTCTAAAATCTTGTGGTCATCGAGTTGAATATGCAGCGAGCTCACCACTTGTTCTAAAAACTGCTGCTGTAAATCTAAAAGCTGAATACGTAGCGCCGTACTACTTGCGTCATAAAGTAAGGTAAATGTGCCAACCATCACTTCGTTGCGCTGCTCCTGATCGGCAATCAGATGCTTATTGATCATGTCGACAATGGCCTGAGAACGGCTTTCATAATGCTGATCGACAATTTTTTGATCCAAAGCATCGACTGTTTTTTCAGGCACGGTAATACTGATACGCGCCAGCTTTTGTTTAGGCACTGTTTTTCCTTATTTTTTTTGCTGAATATAGAAACCCGCACGGGCGCTCAGTAACTCAATAAAAAATTGCTTTAATTGATGCAGAAATGTTGCAGATTGATGGCGGTTCATATGCATCTCCTGTTTGAGTAATACAAAATATTTATTTCGTAATATCGATAGAAATGCAGAATCTGTGCCAAGTGAGAAATACAAAAAATGATCGATTATTTTGTTCTTTTAACTTTCTTTTAAATTTTACTGTTCATGATTTGTGCAATAAATGCACTCATCGAGACCCCTTTGCACTATTGCTGCGATGTATTATTTGATGAAAGACTATTTCTAAAGGTCGTTGTTCTTAAACAAGAGCATTGACCGGCATGTAACAAACTTGAAGTTCAATTTATTTCATCAACATTGAACATCATTTATACTGATTGATCTATCTATTCATCACTCAACGCCTATGAAGTATTTCAGCTGCGCGGTCTGTTCTAACCAAATCTTTTTTGCCAATTCACACTGTGTCAATTGTCAGACTGCGCTGGGTTATATTGCCTCTGAAAAGCAAATGGGCTGTTTTGACAAGCATAGCAGTACGTTATGGCTTGCATTAAATCCTGAAATAAAGGGAAAACGCTTTAAACCTTGTCATAATTATCAGCATCATCAGGTTTGCAACTGGATGGTACCTGCTGACAGTGACGAAATTTATTGTGAGTCTTGCCTGCTCACGCATACCATTCCCAACTTAGATAACCCAGACCATATTGTGTACTGGGCACGATTGGAACATGCCAAACGGCGTTTTTTATATTTGATGCAGCAACTGAATACCATGCCGCGTCCTAAACGCAGTCAAGATGACCGTTTTGGACTTCGTTTTGATTTTTTGATGCCAACAGAAAATACACCAGTCATGACCGGTCATGCCAATGGCATTATTACCTTAAATGCCAGTGAAGCAGATGTGATTTACCGCGAAACAACGCGTATAAAAATGGGTGAAAACTACCGTACACTTCTAGGTCATTTTAGACATGAAAGCGGTCATTATTATTTTGATTTGATCAAACATTTACACCCAGAGCTGATTGATGAATTTCGGGAACTATTTGGTGATGAACGACAAGATTATAGTGAAGCTTTGAAACGACATTATAATGACGGTGCGCCACAAAATTGGGCGGATTACTATGTCAGTTCATATGCCAGTACGCATCCTTGGGAAGATTGGGCGGAAACATGGGCGCATTATTTGCATATGATGGACACCCTAGAAACAGCCTACTATGCAGGATTAGTGGTCAAAACCAATAAGTCGGATTTGAATAATTTAGAATTAAAAGAAAACCCGATTGGCGCTCAGGATTTTGACCTACTACTGCAACACTGGATGACCTTGACCTTTAATTTAAATGCGTTGAACCGCAGCATGGGCTTAGATGATGCATATCCATTTACATTGTCGAATCCAGTATTGGATAAATTACGATTCATTCACCACAAACTGCTCAACATGACCTTAAAAAACCAGCAGCACAATTAGATTAAATTTAATACGTGATATTGTTTGAACCTCAGATCAACTTTTCTGTATTACAGCATTCGTACATTAGCTTATAGAAAGGATGTATACGTAGTAATTTTCTTGGATTGAGCGCTGTAACACCTGCCCTATTTTTACTATTTTATAAAGGTTAAAATAACAAAAAATAGATGCCTGTGACCTTTCCAATGATGCCTTTCATGCATTTACCAGCTCGTTTTATGTGTATCATCAGCCTGAGTTTGCTCAGTGGATGCCAATTGGTCAAATTACAAGAAAATCAACTCAGTGCGTCACTAAATAATAAAACAGATAGCATATTAACCCATCAGAAGCTCAGTACATTTAGCCATCAAATCCTGTTAATGGTGAATGAAAGCGACCAATCTTGTTTAAATGCGCTTGAAAGCTGTATTCACAAAATGCGTAATAATGAAACTTTAGATATTGCTCAAGTCTATGCCGCAGCAAGTGAGCTGTACATGGCACGTGCTTTAAGAGCCGATCAAAATCCACAATGCAAAAAAAGCTTAAAACAACACAGCGGAAAATTAGCTTCACGCAAAATAAAAATGTGTATGGATCAACAGCTTGCAGACTTGGATTTCAGTCTGCGCTACAGCTATGTCTATCTATTTAAATCCGCTCAAGCCCCAGAAGAACGCTTATTTGATTTGCGTCAGGGACAAGTCCGCACCTTTTATAATGTGGCTTTATCACGTTTAATCACCTCATCATTTACCCGTTTTGACTATCAGCAAATGCCTGAAAGTTTAATGCTGGGTTCATCGCTTTATCATTTTAACTATGAGCATTATCCTGAAATCAAAAATGCGGACATTGATAAATTACTGTCGAGCTATAATTTTAATTTTTCAGGCTTAAAAACCATTAACCGTCAGGAAGGAATTGGTTCTGAATTTGTCTTAGTCAAAAAAGCCACGGATCTGTCTGCTGCCCAGCCTTTTGTACTAGACCCTGAACAATATTATTCAAATAAACCCAACCCCAATATCCATACAGCACGCTATTTATCTGTCAGTGCGATCGCAGAGCCTGCCAAGACCAATAGCAGCATTAGTGAAATTTTGTCGCCGCAATCAGACTTTAAGGTTGAATTATTTAATCCCTATCAATTTAAAAAGGCAAAAATTGAATCTCAGCCCTATACACTAACAGCCAATTATTCTGTGCCTTATGGACTTTGGTTAGCCGAAAATAAATTAGGACAATCTGGCTATTGGACACTTCTGAATAAGGAAGAACATTTGCGCATGCCACATGTGTTTATGTTAGAGCCATATCAACCCAATAAAAAAATTATTGTTATGGTTCACGGTTTAGCCAGCAGTCCTGAAACTTGGATTGGTTTGACCAATAACATCATGGGTGATCAAAAACTGCGTGATCATTACCAAGTTTGGCAAGTGTTTTACTCAACCAATATGCCAATATTTGAGAGTCGTTTTCAAATCAATACTTTACTCAAACAGGCATTTGCAACTGTTCAGCCCAATACGCCATCGGCTCAGGATGCTGTCATTATCGGACATAGTATGGGCGGTATCATCAGTCGTTTATTGGTTAGCGATGCTGATATTTCCGCTCAAGCTATTCCACTCATGAACTATGAACAAAACACACAGTTACAACGTCATCCAATTATCCGCGATCGTTTTGTCTTTAAACCATTGAAGCCAGTTAGTCGTGCAATTTTCATTGCCGCACCGCATCATGGTACTGACTATGCAGACCGCTGGTTTACCAATTTGGCGAAAAAAATCGTAGTATTGCCTTTAAGTTTTTTAAATGATGTCAATGTTGAAATCCCGAATGCAAAAAATTCAACGATGGGCCTGATTAAGTCTGGGCCAGCAGATTTAAGTCAAAAATCACGTTTTATGCTGTTGTCTGCTGACATCATGCCTAATAAAGATATTCCTTATCATTCTATTATGGGGAATCAGACGCAAAGTAATGAACCGAGCAAAATGTCGGATGGCATTGTTCCCTATACAAGTTCTCATCTAGATGGCGCGGTGTCTGAAAAGATATTCAATGGTGGACATTCCATCCATGAGTCTCCAGATGCCATTTTAGAGTTGCGACGCATTTTGAGAGAACATTTGGACAATGAAGCGTTGAATCAATAACGATCAAATTGCTTTATGTATTTATAAATTATCTTTTAAAAGCAGTGTTTTATTGCTAAATTAGCTTTATATTTTGGGGGCTTTATGACAGAAAAATTATACTTTTGGGCTGAAAGTTTAAAATTTTATAGTTTGGATAATTAAATGAAAAAAGGTCAATCAATAGAAGTTAAAAGGCTAAACTTTTTTATTAGTAAAAACCGACTCATGGGAAATCTATTTTTAGATAAAAAATATAAAATTAAAGATTTTTCCTTTCCATTATAAACATAACGAGAGCATGAAAAATGTTTAAATTTTTAGAGATGTTTAAAAAGAAGCAACCTTATACAATTCCAACTGTTAAGCCAACTACAATACATAAAAAAGACGATAAAACACAGCATGATCTATTTTTAACAGAATTAGAAAACTTATTAGCTTCTTCTAATTTATTCAAAGTTCAGTACATCAAGAAATACCTGAATCTGTACAAAACCTATAAGCCTTTTACAGGTAAAGACCACAATTTGCTTAGCAAGCAACCTTATTTTCTTGAGTCTTTAACGGATGAAGCCCAACAATTTAAGAAAAATGAAATAAAGAGCTATGCAAAAAATATAATTCTATTAGCCAATCGAAGGGCTTATGCAAAAGTAACTCTGAATAGGTTTAAAGAAGACAATTTATTCCAAGAAGTGTCTTTGATCTTTCCTAAAAATGAGCTGATATGTGAAAAAATAATTGCTCAGAAAAGAAAGTATCACAATAAAACGATACCTATCTCAAAAGTTCCCATATTTCCTGTAATCACCTGTATTAAGTGTCCTGCTTGCCATCTTGGTATCATGTATAAACCTTATATAAAAATTTAAGAAATTAATTGAATTTATTAATTATTTTAATGAGTTATTAATTATACTTTGAGATTAATTTATATAAAATAAAATTGCTTAAAGGATTTAAAAATGAGACCTAATTGCCCTGTCTGTAATAGCATTCAAACTAAACTGACTTCCCAAAATAGTATTTTTATACCATTTAGCAATTATAAGTGTAAAAATTGTGGTCATGATTTCGTACTTAAACATCAGAAAAAGAAAGGTGGGTGTTTATGGTCAATTGTTAAATTCACTCTTAGCGCTCTATTCTTAGGGTTCATTTTAATATGGCTATTCAAAGACGAATTACCTCAGCAGTCTAATACTAAAACTCATGATACTTCCGAACAGATGCTTTTATCAGAAAACACCCATTATGAAGATGAAACAAATGGTATTAATGATATGGAACCAAAACAATCCATTAAAGATAGTCTTGATCCTTCTGATACCTTAAGTATTAAAACAGAAATCTGAAAGTCCGAATAAACCTATCTTTAGACTATAAAGTTGCAATAAAAAAACCGCCCTTACAGACGGTCTTTTTTAATTAAACATTAAACCCGATATGTTTACCTGTAGGCAATTCGACATCAATACGAAGTTTCCCACCCATTGCTTCCACATATTTTTTCATGGTTGAGATTTTTAAATCATTACCACGGTTTTCAATTGCAGAAAGCGAAGGCTGTTTTATCCCTAAAGTTTCTGCTAGCTCTTTTTGTGAAATTTCTAACTCTTCACGAATCATGTGAAGATGCTGTTCAAGCATCAGTTCTTCTGCCATTTTCTGAATACGAGCTTGGCTTTCAGCAGAGCGAGCTGCCAATAACTCTTGTAAACTTTTAGCCATGTTAGGAATCTCCTAAACTCTTTAAATGCAAAGTATATTGCTCATCAGCAATTGCCAGCATTTCTGTATAAAAACGCTTTTTACCGCTTTTATCACCAATGCATAACACAATCGCTTGTCTTAATGGATCAAAAGCAAAGAAAGCTCGAATCGGTTTGCCACGGTGTTGCACACGAAGTTCTTTCATATTGGTATATTTAGAATCATATACAGTGTCCACCAAAGGTCGACCTAAGCTTGGCCCTTGTGATTGCAACACCACCAAAGCTGCCAAGACCTTTTCGTGTGTCGAATCGTCTTGCTGAGCAAGCCATTCATTAAATACATCTGTGGTCAATACTGCCCACATAGCACAACCAAAATATAGACTATAAGCTATATCATAATTTAATCGAGTAAACACTGCAAATAAAAAACCGCCCTCACGGACGGTCTTAAAATTGCCTCCTTTTTTAAAGGAGGGTTAGTGAGGATTTTTTATGCCACTGGCGACAACGTAAACAACACTTGCCCTGTTTTCACTGTTTGCCCTTTCTCAATAGTAATTTCAGAAACCATCATCCGCTCAGGTGCAATAATGGGGATTTCGATTTTCATAGCTTCAATTACAGCTAAGGTTGCACCTTCTTCCACAATATCACCTGACTTGCATTCAATTTTCCAAATACTGCCCGGCATGTGCGATTCCACAGCACAGCCACCATCAGGTATTTGAATATCGCTATCATCGGTTACAGCATCTAAGCTTTCAGAAACATATTCTGCAAGTCCGGCTTCATGCCAACGACGACGTTCTTCATCAAAATTGGCTTGTTGGACAGATTTAAATGCAGAGATTGATTCGGCATTTTCAGTCAAAAAGTCATTGTATTCTTTGAGGTTCAGTACACCTTCTTCTACACGCAGTTTTAAGCGACCCGCTTTAAAGTCCTCTCGCATTTGCATAAGTTCAGTTTCAGACACTTCATAGAATTTAATTTGGTCAAAGAAGCGCAATAACCACGGCTTGCCTTGTTCAAAGTCGGCATTTTTACGGTAGCGTGACCACATTTGCGTGGTACGACCAACAAACTGATAGCCCCCCGGACCTTCCATGCCGTAGACACACATATATGCACCGCCAATACCCACGGCATTTTCAGGTGTCCAAGTTCGTGCAGGATTATATTTGGTGGTGACTAAACGCTGACGCGGATCAAGTGGCGTTGCCACAGGTGCGCCTAAGTACACATCGCCCAAGCCCATGACCAAATAACTTGCGTCATAAACCACATCTTTGACCGCTTGTTTGTCTTTTAAACCATTAATACGACGGATAAACTCAATATTATCAGGACACCATGGTGCATCTGGACGTACCGTTTGCATATAACGCTCTGTCGCTAGCTGGGTTTGTGAATCTTCCCAAGCGAGTGGTAAATACACAGTCCGTGACGGTACTTGCATCTCAGTCACATCAGGCAGTTCAGCTTCAGCGACTTGCAGTAAACGAAGTAAATCAATTTGATCAAGCTTGATCGAATCAAAATGAATTTGCAGCGAACGAATCCCCGGTGTGAGATCAATAATCCCTGTGATATTTTGCTTTTGAACCCATTGCATGAGTGCATGAATACGGAAGCGTAAGTTTAGATCAAGCACCAACTCACCATATTCCACCAACATGTAGTTGTTTCCGGCAGGACGATACACCACATCAGGCGCACCATTTTCACCTTTTAAGGTATCAAGCACGGCATTTTTTAAGGTTGCGAGTTCAGGATAGAACGACTCATCAAATGCGACAGCTTGGGTATCTGAAGCTTCTAGTTGCGCATGATATTTTTCATTCAGCATTTTGGCTTGGTAATAGCTCACAGGCACAAATTTAACTTTGTCACCGGCTTTCAATTGACCTAATTTCCATAGCTCAGAATGAATCACCACCGCAGGACAAACGAAACCACCGAGACTTGGACCATCTGGACCCAAGATAATCGGCATATCACCAGTGAAATCAATCGCACCAATGGCATAAGCATTGTCATGAATATTGGATGGATGCAGACCTGCTTCACCACCATCCTCACGTGCCCATTCCGGTTTTGGCCCGATTAAACGAATACCGGTACGGCTTGAGTTAAAGTGAATCTCAAAAGTATTGGCAAAGAAAGTATCAATGTCATTTTTGGTAAAGAAATCAGGCGCACCATGTGGGCCATACATCACCGCAATTTCCCATTCATGGCTAAATGAAGGCACTTGTTCAGGTGCAAGAGCTTTAATTTCATCGCTTGTGAATGCTGTAATTGGGAGCATATCGCCAATCAGTAAGTTACGCCCGGCATGACCACCAAACTGCCCCAAGGTAAAAGTCGCTTGTGAGCCGAGATATTCAGGCACATTCAGACCACCTTTGATGCCGATATAAGTACGGCAACCTGTCGCGATTTTGCCACATTTTAAAATCTGACCTTTACACACATTGACGGTTTGCCACATTGGCACAGACTGACCATCTAAAGTCGACGGCATATCACCGCCGGCAAGTACGATTTGGCTGTCACAATGGAATTTTAAGGTTGGCCCTTGTAGGGTACATTCAAGCCCTGCAGTGTTATAGGCATTACCAAGCAACTGGTTTGCAACATTCAGTGATAATGGATCTATCGCACCTGAGGGTGGCACACCGACATCCCAGTACCCCAAACGACCTGTCACATCTTGCACAGAAGTTTGAATGCCTGATTGCAACACTTCAATTTTTTGAGTTTTCCACTCGAATGTATTTAAGAAACGTGTGGTTTGCGTACCGGCTTTAAATACATCGCAGTCGATAATATTTTGTAGATATTCAAGATTGGTTTCGATGCCTGCAACCGATGTTTTGGCAAGTGTTTCGGTCATGGCTTGAATTGCTGAATCGCGGTCATCTGCCTTGACAATGATTTTGGCAATCATCGGGTCATAAAATGACGATACATTGGAACCTGTTTCCACCCAAGTTTCATTGCGGGCATGGCTATCAAACTCGACATGTGTAAGTAAACCTGCATTTGGCTGGAAGTTCTTGATCGGGTCTTCGGCATATAAACGTACTTGAATCGAATGACCTCTCGATTCAAGTTCTGCTGTTGGTGCAATCCAATCGCCACTACCGAGAGTCACCATCCATTCCACAAGGTCTACACCAAAGACTTGCTCTGTCACACCGTGTTCAACTTGCAGGCGTGTATTCACTTCTAAGAAATAGAATTCCTGTGTGTCGGTATCCATGACAAATTCAACCGTACCCGCAGAACGGTACTTCACCGACTGCATCAATTGAATTGCGACATTTTGGATATAAGCACGTTGTTCATCATTGATATGCGGTGCCGGGGTTTCCTCAATTACTTTTTGGTTACGGCGCTGTACCGAACAATCACGCTCACCCAGTGCAATCACTTGACCTTTGCCATCACCAAAAATTTGTACTTCGATGTGACGGGCATTTTGCACGAATTTTTCGAGGTACAAGCCTGCATCTTTAAAGTTGGCTTGGGCAAGATATGAAACCGTAGAATAAGCATCTTTCAGCTCTTCTTCATTCCACACCAAACGCATGCCAATACCGCCACCGCCTGCGGTACTTTTCAGCATGACTGGATAGCCAATGCGTGCTGCTTCAACTAACGCTTCTGCTTCATCTGCCAAAAGCTGACTGCCCGGCAATAAAGGCACATTGGCTTGAATCGCAAGTTCTCGCGCCGTATGTTTTAAGCCAAAGGATTTCATTTGCGCCGAATTTGGCCCTAAAAATACTATGCCTTGAGCTTCACAGAGATCACAAAATTCTGCATTTTCAGACAAGAAACCATAGCCCGGATGAATCGCTTCTGCACCTGTTTGTTTTGCGACTTCTAAAATTTTATCGACATTTAAATAGCTTTGGCTGGCAGGACTATCACCAATAAATACTGCTTCATCCGCCAAGGTCACATGCAAAGAATCACGGTCTGCTTCGGAATACACAGCAACAGATTGAATGCCTAATTTTTTGAGTGTACGGATCACTCGACACGCGATTGCACCACGGTTGGCAATGAGGACTTTATTGAACATGGTATTACTCCTCACCGTCACGGATGATCAATTGAATTTTTGTTGGGTTATAGGCATTACATGGGTTATTCAGTTGCGGACAATTGGAAATGAGGACAATGAGATCCATTTCAGCTTTAATTTCAACATATTTACCCGGTGCAGAAATACCGTCATCAAATTTCAAATGACCATCCGCAGTCACAGGTACATTCATAAAGAAGTTAATGTTTGGGCCAATATGGCGGACATTTAAGCCATGTTTTTTGGCAATCGGATGCTGAGATAACGCAATCATGAAATTGTTACGGCAACTGTGCATTGGATATTTGTCATTTGCATAACGAACGGTGTTGCTTTCACATGAACATGCACCACCTAAAGTGTCATGACGACCGCAGTTATCATCATGAATGGTGGCAATTTTATTGCCAAAGTTGGTGTATAAAGCTGTGCCTTTTTCTAAATAGATTTGTTGATTAATCGCTAAGGTATCAGTTGCGCTATAACGCTCTTCAGGATTTTGGCTAGAGATAAAAAGCGTATCAACCGCTTGATTGCCTTCGAGGTCAACGATACGGAAATACTGCCCTTTTTTGACTTCGCACATCCATGCTTCACCGGCAGAACATACTTCGCTTAACACTGATTTTTCAGAATGTTGTGTTGGATTTACTAATGCAGTCATAATCATTCCCCTCAAGCCGTTAAAGCGTAATAGCGTTTATTATTTTGAAAAGCACGTTGATTTTGCGGGCAAGAATCACGGCAAAAATCGGTGTCTGCCAAAGGCAACGCCTTAAATAAACTTAGTTGTACGTCAGCAGGGTTATATTCTTCTGCTTGAGATAATCCATGTGGTGCACTGGATAAAAACACCAAACAATCCATTTCAAAGCGCAGTTCAATAATTTGATCGGTGTTATCGGAGTCGATATAAGACAAGTTACCTGTATCATCAGGCGCAACCTTAGAGAAGAGATTAAGTGTTGAACTTAAGTCGGTTGCAGATAAACCAAACTTGGTCATTTCAAGCAATAAGCTATCTTTGCCGTTGCGGTACATATCATTACGGGCATCTTGGAAAGTTTTACTGCCAAATTGGTTTTCAATTTGTGATGCGGTACTTGGTGCACAAAACGCATCATTCCAAGCATGATCGTCTTTGACTATCGAGATCATGGCACGGCCTAAATCCGACGCCAAAATATGCCCTGTACTTAAATACGCCGTGTGTTGCCCTTTGAGGCTATCTGGCATGTTGTAGCGCTCAAGCTTATCTTCACTGTTTACACAGTACAGCGACACATTGGCATTTTGCCCAAGTGATTTAAGCTGTAATACTGCCCCACGCTGAATACGCGCTGACCAGTGGTGTCCACCCGGTAAAAGTTCAGTCCATAGTGCTTTATCATCATGATAATGTGTTGTGCTCATTGCAGCCTCTGCCTAATTCTTAACTGTTTACCTCCCGGGCTTTTATCCCTCCGTGCAGCTTTGCTTTGAATTAAAACGAAGCCGTGAACTCTCGGTCGCGGTCATACATAGAAATGTATCGGAACCCTAGATCACTTTATGATGTATGTAGAAATGCAAAGGCTGTGCCAATTTAGTATTACGGTTTGAATAAAACGTATTACTAAGGTTTTAGGGTTCGTTTTGATCCTTAAGCTACAGTATTGGTTTTAAATTGCGCTATTTTTGAACTGTGCATCTGCTTAGGTATGCATCATCCTTGTGCATGTGCGATCATGGTTAAGTATTTTTGAATTTATCTTTTTTAGATTTCTTCAAAATAAAAAGCCCAATTTTAGTATTGGGCCTTTCCTGTGATGTTTGCAAACAGCTACTTTCGCTTTTAACTTGCTGCTTTATAAAATGGTACCGAGCCATTCACAGTTGCACGATGCATAATGCGGTGCGCATCGCCATAGTCAAACAGCGCTTTGTGCTGCGTACAGCGGTTGTCCCAAATAGCGACATCACCTTCTTGCCATTTCCAGCGTAAGTGAAATTCTTCCTTCACCGCATGTTCAAACAAGAATGTCAGCAGCTTATCGCTCTCATGTGCATTCAGTTCGTTAATCTTCGTCGTAAAACCTTCATTCACAAACAACACTTCAGCACCAGTTTCAGGGTGTGTACGTACGACAGGATGCACCACTGGCGGATTTTTACGGAAACTATTTACAAGGCGTTCGCGGTCTGCTGCTGTTGTGCCAAAGCGCTCTAATGGAAAAGACTTACGTATATCATGTGTCGCTGTCAAACCGCGTAGTTGCTGTTTTAAATCTTCACTGAGCGCATTAAAAGCAGCTGTACCGCTGGCCCAGAGCGTATCCCCACCAAACTCAGGGATTTTAATCGCTTGCAGCACACAGCCCAACGGTGGTGTTTGACTAAAAGTCACATCGGTATGCCAAAGATCATTGTCTCTTAAATCTTGTCTGTGGCTATCCAGTACAATCACTTCCGGTGCATCATCCATCGCAGGGTAAATCGGATGAATATGCAAAGTACCAAAGGTTTTTGCCAACCTCACTTGCGACTGTGCGCTAAGCGCCTGCTTTCTAAAAAAGATCACTTGATGCTGCAATAGTGCTTGTTTTATTTCCAGCAGCACCGGTGTATCGGCATGGTTTAAATCGATACCTTCAATAACGGCGCCAATGTTTGGGTTAATTTGCTTCGCTTGCAATGACATAATTAAATCTTCTTCAATCTCTAAATCTATTTACAGCTGTTGGCCATACCAAGGCGCCAACTGCTTTTGCAGCCAACGTAAAAATAACTCAAAACTTACTGCGACAATCGCGATCACAATAATTCCAAGAATCACAGTATCTGTAATTAAGAACTGAGCAGCTGACTGCACCATAAAACCAATCCCACGATCAGCAGCAACCAGCTCTGCAGCCACCAGTGTTGACCAGCCCACGCCCAAGCCAATGCGCACACCCGTTAATATGTGCGGCAAAGCTGTTGGTAAAATCACATATTGCAAAACCTGCAAGCGCGTTGCGCCTAAAGATAATGCTGCGCGTTCACGGTTTTTTTGGTGGCTGATCACACCATGAGCACTGCTGATAATAATTGGCGCCAAAATAGAAAAGAAAATCAGCAGTACTTTGGTGGTTTCACCAATACCAAACCAAATCACCAATAGCGGTAAGTATGCAAGCGGTGGAATGGGACGGAGCAGCTCCACTAGTGGATCAAATACAGCACGTACCCATTTGTTGAGTCCCATCCATAAACCTAAAGGCACACCAATTACAATAGCAGCAATAAGTGCGCTAAACACACGGCCAATACTTTCAGCCAAATGCTGCCAAAGCGTGGCTTTCATAAAACCTTGCTGGCTGACTTCAATAAACTTCTGCCATACCGCTGCTGGACTTGGTAAAAAAAGCTCAGGAATAATTTTCAAAGTGGTTACGACAAACCAAAGCACCAGCAAGCTCAGCACGCTGCCGATGCTTACAATAAGTGGTAAATTTTTTCTAAATATAGAAGTAGAGGAACTTCTGTTTAATGTTGCTGCTTCTGCACGATTTTCGCTGAGATGAGCCTTATTTAATTTTTGAATTTGCGTATTCATATTAAGACTCCACCGCATGTAATTTTTGCGCTTTTAAGCGTTCAAACAACATTTCACGCAGCTGAATAAACTGCGGATCAGACTTAATCGCTCGTATAGATTCGCCTTTAAGGTAGCGCTCAGCAAAATCCAGCTTGAGCATTTCAACAATCGTACCCGGACGCGCTGTCATCAGTACCAATTGATTGCTTAATAAAAGCGCCTCTTCAATATCATGGGTAATGAGGAAGAAACCTTTTTTCTCTTTAATCCATAAATTGAGCACAAACTCCTGCATACTTTCTCGGGTAAATGCATCGAGTGCTGCAAAGGGTTCATCCAGCAAAATAAATGGTGCATGACTAATCAAGGCACGTGCAATACCAACGCGCTGTTTCATCCCGCCTGAAAGTTCCCAGATATTGGCATTTGACACATGCGAAAGCCCGACGGTATTTAAAATAGATGCAACTTGTGACTTTATCTCCGTACTTTTTAAGCCTTTTAATTTCAAGGAAAATGCCACGTTATCTGACACATTGAGCCAAGGCAGTAAGGCATGTTCTTGGAAGACCACAGCACGTCTTGCATCTGGGCCAGTTAGAACTTCATCATCGATTTTGACGTGGCCAGCGCTCACCGGTTGAAAACCCGCCAGAATATTTAAAAGCGTCGTTTTGCCGCAGCCAGACTCGCCAAGTACAACCGTTAAAGTCGATTCAGGCACGTCCAAATTGATATTTTTTAGTACAGCCACCTCATGTTCAGGATAGGTCAGGCTAATATTTTCCGCTTTTAAGATACTCATTTTCACATCCTTAAGGCTGAACAAATAAGGCTGTTACATTGTCCTTGTAATCAGCTTTAACTTTATCTACTTTGCCTTGGGCTTTTAAAAAGGTCGCTGTATCTAAAATATTCTTGGCAAAATCTGTGCTGAAACTTTGAGCTTGCTGCTGCTGGTTCAAATAAATATTGCCAGATAGCAGCAATGGAATATCTTTCGCATCAGAACCGGTTAATTGCGCAATGCTATTGATATAAGCAGTATTCGCTTCAAACGCTTTCGGATCTTGATTGTATTCATCTATTTTCTTTAAAGAAGTTTGAACGAAAGATTTTAAAAACTCTGGATTTTGCTCTGCAAAGTCTTTACGAACCACCCATACATCAAAGGTTGGTGCGCCCCATTCTGCAACTTGCTTAGAATCGGTCAGAACTTTACCTGTGGCACTCGCCTTGCTTAAAGCGGGTTCCCATACATAAGTCGCGTCAATATCACCACGTTCCCACGCTGCTGAGATTTCAGGCGGGCGCAAATTAATAATTTTGACCTCAGCCTCAGATAAATTCCAATGCTTTAATACAGAAAGCAGGCTGTAATGTGCTGTAGAAACAAAAGGGACAGCAATGGTTTTACCCTTTAAGTCTTCAGGTTTTTGAATGCCTGATTTATTGCTCACCACTAAGGCTTCTGAAGCACCCAGTTTTGCTGCGATAAAAAACACTTCAATAGGTAAATCACGGCTGGCGGCAGCAGCTAAAGGACTGGTACCAATATTGCCAATACTGACATCACCTGATGCCAAAGCATTTACAACGTCTGCGCCCGTATCAAATTTTTTCCACTCAATTTTTTGTTGGCTGTCTTTTTCATAATCGCCATTGGCCTGCGCCACTTTGCTCGGATCAACACCAGTTTGATAGGCAATAACTACCGCTTTCTGATCTTTTTGCGCAATTGCAGCCGTTGAAGTGTCAGGAGTAGATTTTTTAGCTTGGAAATATACGAAAGCAGCGATCGCCACAATGACGATCGCCGTAATAATTAAAGGTTTAGATTTGCCGCTCATATTTTTTTCATAAAAAGTGATAACTAATTCACATACTAATCAGTCAGCTTTATGATGAAAAATAAGTTAATTGACAATATTTATCACAAAATTGCATTTATCGATTAGTGGAATACTTATGCTTTTATTCACTAAACGTCTAGCAATCAATTTTCTACATGAGATCTTTTAATGGTATTTTTTACTTCACTAAGATTTCATGGAACATATGACGTAGCCATTGATGGCTAGTTTTATGATGGCAAGACATATGCCAATATTGCTTTACGCCATAGGTTGGAAATGCAATCGGTGCATCAAATATTTTTAAGTTACCGCGTGAAAGCAATACTTCACTCAAGTAATACGGCACAGTAGCAATCGCATCAGTGTCTTGCACAACCAAGCCCACACCTAAATAACTAGGTAAACGCATCAAAATATCACGTTTTAAATCAAGGTTAAGCAGTTCATTTTCAATATGGTAGTGCCCCATACCTGCATCAATATCAATATGTGACTCTGATAAATATTGCTCAGTTGTAATGGTGTCACCCGTTAATCGTGGATGATCCTTAGCTGCAATCACCACATAATATTGCTCAAACAGTTTTTGCTGATAAAAGCCGCTTTCCAAATGCGGTAAAAACCCCAGTGCTAAATCAATTTCACCATTCGCCATTTGATAACTGGTTTCAGTGGTAATCGGGCGTACATTCAGACGTATTTGTGGCGCGTGTTTTTTTAGATATTGGCTGATTTTAGGCAATAAAACCAAATGCGAAACATCGGTCATGGCCAAAGTAAATTGTTGATCTGAAATGGCTTGATCAAAATTAATCGTAAAATTATTAATGGCTTCAACTTTACTCAAGGCTTCGCTAACTAAAGGAAATAATTGACGCGATAACTCCGTAGGCACCATTTCATTGCCGATACGTAAAAATAAGGGGTCGTTATAATGCTGTCGTATTTTATTTAAAATATTACTGACTGTAGGCTGACTCATCTGCAAGTGTTCAGCAGCTTGTGACACATTTTTGTACTTATAAACATGAAAAAAAATGCTAAGAAGTTTACAGTCCAATTCAAACACGAAAGATTTAATCCCTAATTAAATATTGCAAGTTATGCTGTGCATCATCTGCTGAATTATACAAAAAGCCAATAACGAAATATTACTTTTATTGCAGATGAAACGCCAGTTTAGCCTGCTCAGTTGCATTTGGCTTTTCAACACTCCAATCCGTCCGCATAATAGACACAGCTCGAATTTGGATATCAACATGCTTCAAGGAAAAAAACTGGTTTGTTTTGATTTAGATGGCACACTTATCGACTCTGTTGGCGTGTGGAATCAGGTCGACGCAGATTTGATTCAACAGTTAACTGGACAAACCATCCAACTGGGTTTAATTCAACGTGAACGTGACATTCAGCTGCAATTATTTAAAAATACACCAGACCCTTACTTAATGTACTGTAACTATCTAAAAGATACTTATAAGATTGAACAACACACAGCAGATCAAATCAAACAGCAACGATATGCCATTTCACAGCATTTTTTAGAACATATCATCTTGCTTAAACCACATGCAGCGTTATTTGTTCAACAGCTCATTCAGCAAGGCATTCAGGTGGCAATTACCACCACGACCAGCCTGCAAAATATTTATCGATATCAAAAAAATATTAACATCTATCCAATGCTGCATTTTGAAAATAGCTTTGATCTGATCCTGACCCGTGAAAGTGTCAAAAATATTAAGCCGCATCCTGAAGTCTATTTACAGGCGATTGAACATTTTGCAGTTCGACCTGAAGAATGTTTAATTTTTGAAGATTCACTCATTGGTGTAGAAGCTGCAAATGCAGCAGGCATTGAAGTGGTTGCCGTGTATGATGCATATTCAGAGCACGAAATTGAGCAAATCAAAAATAAAGCGGATTATTTTATCCATGATTTCTCTTCGGTTCTGAACTGAGTTAAAGCAAATAAACATTCGCTTTAAAGTTAAAAAAGCAGCCCAATTTAGAGGCTGCTTTTGATATTTTTGCATCAATAGATAATTGATCTATTTTACTTTTTTATAAATGGATCCAGACCCGACTAAATTTCCCGTTTTTTCGTCAATCGCAAATTCAACAGCACCTGTCCCAGAGTTTACAGCCAGTAACCCAGATTCAGCGACAGATGCAGGTACAGGATTTTTCTTTTCAGATTTACCACTTTTTTTATCTTTTAAAGTATTGGTAATGAAATAGTTTTCACCATTTTTACTAATAATCAGCGCATTTTCAAGTTGCGGATCTACTGCGGTATTTTGCCATGTTCCAGCATAATCAGGCGCTGGACTTTGTTTACATGCAGTGAGGAGAACTGCGAACAACATCGCAGAAAATAATTGAATCTTTTTCAAAATACTGACCTTCTTTGTCAATGAATTTTGCATTATAGAAAGCCTTGAAGAGAACTTTAGACCGTTCGTGTTGTGCAAAAGTTGCAAACCAAGTCCTGCTGTTTTTCTTTTGTCATGTTTTGAAACATTTGTAGTCTTTCATAATAAATAAGCCCACTTGATTGTGGGCTTATTTAAATATTTTCAATCTTTAGATTTATACGATTTGACGCATTGAACCAGTTTCTTCAAAAGTGGCATGCCAAGATAAAGCCTCTTTTAAAATATGCGGCGTTTGACCACCACGCTCACATGCGCGTTCAAAGTAGCTCAACAATGCTGCGCGATAATCTGGATGTGCACAGATTTCAATGACTTTACGTGCACGCTCACGTGGTGAAAGACCACGTAAATCTGCCAAGCCCTGCTCTGTAACTACGATGTCAACGTCGTGGTCAGTGTGGTCGGTATGACTCACCATTGGCACGACAGATGAAATCGCACCACCTTTTGCAATCGACTTAGTCACGAAAATGGCAATGTGCGCATGACGAGTAAAGTCTCCTGAACCACCGATACCGTTCATCATTTTCGTACCCGTCACATGGGTCGAATTTACGTTTCCGTAAATATCAAACTCAAGCGCCGTATTAATCGCAATAATGCCTAAACGTCGAATGATTTCAGGGTTATTAGATAGCTCTTGTGGACGTAACACAATTTTGTCTTTGTACTGATCAAAATTGTTCATCACATGCTGTGCACAAGGCTCAGACAGCGTCATTGAACAGCCTGAGGCAAATTTCATTTTTCCAGAATCAATTAGCTGGAAAGTACAGTCTTGTAGTACTTCTGAATACATTTCCAAATCATGAAAATTCGAATGCTCAAAACCTGCGAATACAGCATTTGCAATCGAACCCACACCTGACTGTAGCGGGCCTAAATTTTCAGGCAAACGCCCTGCTGCCACTTCACCTTCAAAGAAATCAATCAGATGCTGAGCAATCGCTAGGGTTTCAGCATCAGGTTCATCCATTTTAAACTGGGTATCTGGCAGATCATTCAACACAATAGCTGAAATCTTATCGGGGCTGACATTGATCCCAATCGTACCAATACGTTCACCAACCTGAGTCAGTGGAATTGGCCCACGGTTTGGTCGCGCTTTAGGCACATAAATATCATGTACACCTTCGAGCACTGGGTTAATCGTATTATCAATTTCAATAATCACATGATCTGCCATTTCAATGAAATTGGCTGAGTTACCACATGAACCTGTCGGAATAACTTGACCATCTTCTGTAATTGCAGTCGCTGCAATAACGGCCACATTAATGCGCGGTAAATTATGATGACGAATATTATCGGCCATTTCAGACAAGTGTTGGTCAATATACATGACCTCGCCAGCGTTAATGGCTTTACGTAAACCAGGATCTGCTTGATACGGATAACGACGTTCTATCGCATGCGCCGCATTGAGGCGACCATCGATACTATTTCCTAAACTAGCACCCGTTGCCAACGTGATACGAAGAGGATGTGAAACTGCATGATCTGCAAGTGCCAATGGAACCGTCTTTGCCTCACCTGCACCACCAAAACCACTTAAACCAACCACTGAACCATCTTGAATTAACTCAATCGCTTTTTCAGCAGACATTACTTTGTCGCGAAGGGAGAGTAAGCGAATGCGATCTAAACCATTCATAATTAAATCTCAAAAAATAAATATCTCAAAATAAACATCTTTTTTCGCCATCCCAGCGAACTGAGATAGCGTTTGTTATTGCTTATCTAAAAACGTACTTATCTAAAAGCTTACTTATATAAATTGAGGCAAATTAAATCAGTTCAACCGCAATTGCAGTTGCTTCACCGCCACCAATACACAGTGCTGCGACACCTTTTTTACCGCCAGTGCGTTTTAAGGCATGAATCAGCGTCACAATAATACGTGAACCTGATGAACCTAGTGGGTGACCAAGTGAGCAAGCACCACCATGAATGTTCACTTTTGCTTCATCTAAGTTAAATCCATCAATCGCCAGCATTGTAACCATGGCAAATGCTTCATTGACTTCCCACAGGTCAACTTCTTGTGCATCCCAACCGGCTTGTGCAAGTACTTTCTCAATAGCACCGACTGGAGCAATCGTGAACTCTGACGGATGCTGTGAATTTGTAGCATAAGCAACGACTTTTGCCAGTGGTGTTAAACCACGTGCTTGAGCCGTTTCTTCTGATGTAACCACCAAAGCAGATGCACCGTCAGAAATTGAGCTAGCATTGGCAGCTGTGATCGTGCCGTCTTTTTTGAATGCAGGACGCAGTGTTGGGATTTTTTCAGGCTTAGCACTTAATGGCTGTTCATCTGTGTCAACAACGACGTCACCTTTACGGCTTTTAACAGTAACTGGCACGATTTCATTTTTGAAGAAACCGCCTTGAATCGCTGCAACGGCTTTATTGAGTGAGTTGATGGCAAAAGCATCCTGCTGTTCACGGGTATAGCCTTTTTTATCTGCCATATCTTGTGCCAGAATACCCATCGATAAACCTGTCTCAGCATCTTCTAAGCCTTCTTGGAACATGTGGTCTGTGGTTTTACCATGACCCATACGATAGCCTGAACGCGCTTTTTCAAGTAAATATGGCGCATTTGACATCGACTCCATACCACCTGCAACCACAATATTGGCCGAACCGGCTTTAATCGCATCAGCTGCTTGCATCACTGCCTTCATGCCTGAACCACAAATTTTATTAATCGTGGTGGCACCCGTTGTATCTGGTAAGCCTGCTTGACGCATCGCTTGGCGTGCAGGACCTTGTTTAAGACCAGCCGGTAATACACAGCCAAAAATAACTTCGTCAATATCTGTAGGTTCTAAACCTGCACGTGCAACAACAGCCTGAATCGCTGCAGCACCTAAGTCTGGGGCTGTACAAGATGAAAGTGAACCCTGAAAACCACCCATCGCTGTACGTACGCCATCTACAATTACAATCATTTCTTATTTCATCCTGTTTTAAATCTTTTAACCCCAAGGAACCATGACTGGTTCCTCAGATTTTCCATCTTAATGTTTTTCACAGTGGTTTCGATGAAACCTTAAGATTGAGCGGTGAAGTATTCTTCAGATAGCTGCATGATAAGTTCAGAACCTGCTTTAATACGTTGAGCACGGGCAGCAAGGTCAGGTAGAACTTTCTCAACATAGAAATCTGCGAGTACCAGTTTGTTTTGGAAGAAGCTCTCTGGTTTTGCAGC
Source organism: Acinetobacter sp. YH12145 (assembly GCF_013418335.1). Taxonomy (NCBI): domain Bacteria; kingdom Pseudomonadati; phylum Pseudomonadota; class Gammaproteobacteria; order Moraxellales; family Moraxellaceae; genus Acinetobacter; species Acinetobacter sp. YH12145. The sequence continues at coordinate 130,575 of NZ_VPCE01000008.1, forward strand.
CGCAGCTTTGCTAATACGTGCAAACATATAAACGAAGCTGAGTAAACCAACAGCGTGCAGGTAATCGACTGCCACCGAACTGCTAAAGTCTGGGGTGGTCTTAGATTGTTCTACAATGAATTGCGTTAATGCTTCAACTTCGTCAGAAACTTGCAATGCTGCAGATTTAACTTTTGAATCTGCCATGGTTGCAGCAAAATCACGAATTTCAGCAATGTATTCGGCAATAAATGCACCATTACATTTCGTGGTTTTGCGTCCAATTAAATCAATCGCTTGTACGCCATTTGTGCCTTCGTAAATCTGTGAAATACGTAAGTCACGAATGCATTGCTCCATACCCCATTCACGGATATAGCCATGACCACCAAAGCACATTTGCGCTTCTAAAGTAGCTTGTAGGGCTGTATCTGTTAGGTAGGCTTTTGCAATAGGTGTCAATAAAGCCACGCGGTCATTGGCTTTTTTCACAGCAGCTTCGTCAGTTGAATATTTTGTAATATCCAGTTGCTGGCCAACATACACAGCAAATGCACGAGATGCTTCGTTGTTGGCGCGTACATTCAACAACATACGACGTACATCACCATGTACTAAAATAGAGTCTGCTGGTTTTTCAGGAGATTTCACACCTGTCGCAGAACGACCTTGTAGACGATCAGTCGCATACTGTGCAGCATTTTGGTAAGCAAATTCTGCAGCGCCAATCCCTTGGATACCCATCGATAAACGTTCATAGTTCATCATGACAAACATCGCCGCAAGACCTTCGTTTTCTTTACCAACGATATAACCTTTGGCACCATCAAAGTTCATAACACACGTTGCAGAACCTTTAATACCCATCTTGTGTTCAATTGAACCCGCTGAAACAGCATTACGTTCACCGACTGAGCCATCGGCATTGACATGGAATTTTGGAACGATAAACAATGAAATACCACGTGAACCCGCAGGTGCATTTGGCGTTTTTGCTAACACAAGATGGATGATGTTTTCACACAGATCATGTTCACCACTGGTGATGAAAATTTTCGTGCCTGTAATATTAAATGAACCATCTTCATTCGGCTCTGCTTTGGTTTTAATGATCCCCAAATCAGTCCCTGAATGTGGTTCAGTTAAACACATAGTGCCTGACCATTCACCCGTATAAAATTTTGGAAGATAGGTTTCTTTTTGCTCTTGCGAAGCACGGTCATTAATCGCCATACCTGCACCCACAGTCAGTAGTGGATACAACATAAATGATGGATTGGTACTCCAAATCATTTCGTCAGCAAGTACTGTCAACATTTTCGGCATGTTTTGGCCGCCCCATTCTTCAGAAGCGCCTAAACCAACCCAACCACCTTCAGCGAATTGTTTAAAAGCGTCTTTAAACCCTGTAGGCGTAGTAACAACACCATTACTAAACTGCGCACCACCTTCTTCATCTGCAGTACGGTTCAAGTCTAGAATAACGTTTTTAGAAAACTTAGCCATTTCTTCTAAAATGGCATTTGCAGTCGCCATATCAATATGAGCTAAGTTTTCATTTGACTGCCAGAACTCATCTGCATTGAATACATCATTTAAGATGAAGTCCATGTCCTTTAACGGCGCATTGTATATTGGCATTGTACTTTCCTTTTCTACAGGCTTTGTCAGCGTCTTTGACAAAGTACTTTTTTAAAGTTGCACGCTCCCGCACAAAATCATCAAATCAATTTTGTGTGGATTTTTTAAAGATCTGTTTTTTCAGATAGATATCTAAAATGGATATAGATAATGTGTTTTTACCGACAAGTGGAAAATAACCACCTGATATTTTGAGCAGCATTATTTTATTACAATTAAATAAATTTATTGAATTGACTAAATTTATAATTGGTAATTGATTAAAACCAAACATAATAGTACCTATAATCATGTTTAATTTAGGTTGTATTAATAACATAACAACCAAGACCGTTTTGTTAAATGCTGCTTTTGTTGTAAAAGCGAAAAGACAATAAATTAAAAAAAATAAAAATGGAATTTTATTTCAAAAAAATGACCTCAAGGGTTCAGTTTTATTGACATTAATTTTATGCTATGAATTCTATATGTTTTACGCACTCTACTAATGTGTTTATTTTTAAACCAATTTATGTAATATTTGAGACCATAGTGGAATGTAAGATTCACAAGATTTAGCTTAAGCTAGGCTTGTTCACCCTCAAGATGTTTATGGAACAGTTATCATGAGTTCAGTACGCCAACAAAATTTTATCCTTCGCAAGGAAAAAATTTTAGCCATGGCAGAAACCCTGCTATTAGATAATAATCAAGACATCACCTTAAGTGAGTTAGCTTGTGAACTAGATATTGCCAAAGGCACGATTTATAAACATTTTAAAAGTAAAAACCAATTATATTTAGAACTGATTATCTTAAATGAAAAACGATTATTAGAAATTTCAAAAAAATATAATCATGATATTAAAACTTATGTTTCACAATATATGCTTTATAATATGTTGAATTCTAATAGAACTATATTATTACATGTCATTGAAGAACGCTTAACCAATAATGAACGTAAATTAAAAGAGTTATTTGAAGAGCTCTATCGTGTTCGTGAAGAACGTATTATTGAAATTAAGGATATGACCAGTGATTATCTAAAATCACTTGAAAGCGCAATGTCGATACGTGATTATTTATCTTATATTTGGACGGTCACTTATGGTGCATCCCTACTCCTCAATTCAACGCATTATCAAAAATCAATCGGTTCACGTGAACGCTTAATCAAGCTATATATTAATCAGGCGCTGATGACGCCAGATAAAATTTCAGCCGTATAGAATTGATTTATAAATAAAAAAGCCGAACAATTGTTCGGCTTTTTTTCATTAAACAATATCTAGGTTATGCAATCACAGGTGGGAAGCCATCTTCGGTTAAAGCGCTAATCAATTGCTCTGCACTGGCACTAGATTCAACGTCAACTAATTTTGTAGCTACATCAATAGTGACCGTTGCATTTTCGTCTAAGTCTTTAATCGTTGCTGTTACGCTACGGGCACAACCACCGCATGTCATATTATCAATACGAAATTTCATGATATTCATCCTTCTTTTCTAATAACAACACTATAAACCTTGCCACGATTGTAAGGTCAAGCGGATTTAAATCTTTGCTGTATGGCAGCACTCAGCCATGCCCGTTTCGATTTGATTTAAAATCGTACAATCGGCTTGATCATTACCGGCACAGCCATCTACAGATTGTTGCAAGATCTCAACCATGGCCTGTAAGTCTGCGATTTTTTGATTTAAGGTCTGGATATGTTTTAACGCCAATGCTTTAACTTCTACACTTTGCCGACTTTGATTTTTCCAAAGCCCAAGTAAATCTTTCATTTGTTCAGAAGAAAAACCTAAATCACGCGCATGTCTTAAGAAACTCAAGGTTTTAATATCGGCTTCCGAGTAAATTCGATAGCCTGCATCGGTGCGCTGCGCATTATTTAACAGCCCAATCGATTCATAATAGCGGATCATTTTTGCAGAAATGCCCGATGCTTTCGCTGCTTGTCCAATATTCATCTCAAGACTCCTGAAAAACTGGCCCTTTAAATGCTTTTAAACGTAAGGCATTTGACACAACAAACACCGATGAAAGTGCCATTGCACCTGCGGCGAACATAGGTGAAAGCAATATGCCAAAGAATGGATATAACACACCTGCAGCGACGGGAATCAATGCTGCATTGTAAATAAATGCCCAAAATAGATTTTGGCGAATATTATTCATCGTCGCAGTACTCAGTGCGATTGCTGTCGGTACCATTTGTAAATTACCCGACATAAGCACAACGTCCGCAGCCTCTATCGCCACATCTGTCCCTGTACCAATCGCCATGCCCACATCTGCTTGCGCAAGTGCAGGCGCATCATTAATGCCATCGCCGACAAAACAAACAACACCATGTTCTTTTTGCAATTGTTGTACAGATTGCACTTTTTGGTCTGGCATTACTTCAGCGATCACATGATCAATCTTCAACTGTCGTGCTATGGCAGTGGCAGTATGTCGGTTATCGCCTGTAATCATGGCCACTTTCAGCCCTAAATCATGCAAAGCTTGAATGGCTGCGAAGGTTGTAGCTTTGATCGGGTCGGCTACAGCAACAATGGCAGCAAGCTGTTGATCGATCGATACATAGAGCGGGGTTTTCCCTTCATTGCCCATGCGTTTCGCCAGTGATGAAAAGATTTGTGTATCTAAACCAAGTTTATGCATCAAATGATCTGCACCGATAAAAATGCTTTGTCCTTCAACAACGGCCTGAATCCCAGCACCAGTCACGGAATCAAAATGCTCAACCTCTAAAAGTTGCACTTGCATCTCTTTTGCAGCTTGAACAATGGCATAGGCAATCGGATGCTCAGATTTCTGCTCTACAGAGACCAATAACTGAAATACGCGATCTTTATCAAAAGCTTCAGTGACTTCAAAATCTGTCAGTTTCGGTTTACCTTCCGTCAATGTCCCTGTTTTATCGACTGCAACCACTTGAGTATTTTTGAGTTGTTGTAAGGCTTCACCTTTACGGAACAATACTCCAAGCTCTGCACCTCGCCCTGTACCGACCATAATAGACGTTGGTGTTGCCAAACCCATTGCACATGGACATGCGATAATCAGTACTGCTACAGCATTGACTAAGGCATAGGTTAAACTCGGTTCAGGTCCAACTACATACCAAACTAAAAAGGTGATCAACGCCAACGCCATTACCACCGGTACAAACCATAACGTGACTTTATCCACCAAAGCTTGAATCGGTAATTTTGAACCCTGAGCCTGTTCAACCATATGAATAATTTGTGCCAAAACAGAATCTTGACCTACCGCAGTGGCTAGTATTTTCAATGCCCCATTTTGGTTAATCGTACCACCGACAACTTGATCACCGGCTTTTTTCTCGACAGGAATTGGCTCGCCACTGATCATGGATTCATCAATATAACTGTTCCCAGACACCACGGTGCCATCGACTGGGCAACGTTCACCAGGCCGTATTTCAATCAACATACCTGTTTCAACATCACTAATCGGCAAATCTATATAGCTACTAGATTGCTCAACACGTGCTGTTTTGGGTTGCATGCCGACTAAGTATTGAATAGCTTGCGAGGTTTTACCTTTGGCTTTCGCCTCCATAAAACGACCCAAAAGAATCAACGCCACAATTACTGCGGCTGCTTCAAAGTACACATGAACCGTACCTTGCGGTAATAATTGCGGAGCAAATGTTGCAACACAAGAAAAACTATAAGCAGATAAAGTCCCAACTGCGACCAAAGAATTCATATCTGGGGCAAGTCGCGCAAGTGCTGGTATGCCGTGCTGATAAAAGCGTCTTCCGGGTAGGATTAACACCAAAGTGGTTAATATAAACTGAATATACCAACTATTTTGTGTCCCTAAATTATGTGCAATAAAATGATGAAAAGCTGGAATCATGTGTGATCCCATCTCCAAGATAAAAACAGGAACAGCGAGTACCAATGCGATGATTAAATCACGTTTGAGCAACCGAGCTTCATCGGCTTTTTTTTCTGCCATTGTCGGTTGTAGTTGTGTAGCAACGGTCGCACTGTATCCCGCTTTTTTAACTGCCGCGATCAATTCCTGTGTTTTTGAAACTGGCGCCTGAACAAAAGCTTTTTCACTGGCTAAATTTACAGTTGCTTTACTAACACCGTCTACAGCGTTTAGGGCTTTTTCAACCCGTGCCACACATGAAGCACAGGTCATTCCATCAATATTTAATTCAATATTGGGCTGTGCAATATGAAAACCAGCTTTTTCTACGGACTTCGCCAATGCAGAATTTTCAACAGATGCCAATGCCGTAATCGTAGCTTTTTCAGTTGCCAAATTCACTTTTGCATCGATGACTTCTGGAACTGTTTTTAATGCTTTTTCAACACGTGCCACACACGATGCGCAAGTCATCCCTTCAATTTCAAGTTCAATCTGCTTTTGTGCAACGCCAAAACCTGCCTTTTCAACGGCCTGAATTACAGCAGAATAATCCACATTTTTATCACTCTGAACATGTGCTGTTTCAGTGGCTAAATTCACTTGAGCATCAGTGATGCCATCGACTTTTTTTAAGGCTTTTTCCACCCGTGCCACACAAGAAGCACAGGTCATCCCTTCAATAGCAAGTGTGCCATCAAAAAGTTTGTGTTCTGTCGAATCTGTCATGGCAACATCCCAATCATATGTGCTTGTTTTAGGCTATAGCTTAAACTTTACCACAATGGGAAGGTCAAGTTTTTCTGACTCACAGCAAGGCTTTTTTTTACGATATAAAAAATTGCGAATATTCAAAAATATAATCAATAATATTGAATAATCATTATTCAATTAGTTTGTTTTTCTGATATTAAAACTACACCTTTCCTCATTATTCAGTAAGATAAAGATTCGTGACCACCAAACGAATTACTCTCTTTCGCATGTACAAACTGTCGAACATTTGCTTTAACTGCGCATATTTGTGTGCTTTTTTATTTTTAATTTTAAGTTGGAGTCTAGATCATATTGATGTTTGGCTCACTCAAGTGGTTATCCCTGCTGTCACGATATGCATACTCTTAGGCTTCCTGTTTAAATACATCGCTCGAAAGTTAGGACATGAACCGCCTAAACGAAAAATAAAACAACAAAATCCCAAAAACGATGATCAAGACCCGGCTTAAGATACTTATAAATAACGAAATCATCAATAAAAAAGCCCATTCAATTGAACGGGCTTTTTTTCATGTCTGAATTATTAGTCAGCACTAATATCTTCAAATAAAACTGAAGAAAGATAACGTTCACCACCATCCGGTAAAATGACCACAATGGTTTTGCCTGCATTCTCAGGACGTGCAGCAAGTTTTGCCGCAGCTGCCATTGCCGCGCCACTAGAGATACCCACTAAAATACCGTCATGAGTAGCCGTTTTACGCGCCCACTCAATTGCTTCAGCACTTTCAATACCGATCACTTCATCAACAAGGTCTAGATCTAAGTTACCCGGAATAAAGTTAGCGCCAATCCCCTGAATTTTATGTGGCCCAGGAGTCAGTGTTTCGCCTTTTTTCGCTTGGGCAATAATCGGAGATTCAGCCGGTTCTACCGCAACAGAATAAAGCGGCTGATTTTTCACTTTTTCAAAATAGCTTGAAATGCCTGAAATCGTACCGCCTGTACCTACACCTGAAACTAAAATATCCACTTTACCACCGGTCGCTTCCCAAATTTCTGGGCCAGTGGTCAATTCATGAATTTTAGGGTTTGCAGGGTTTTCAAACTGTTGTGGTAAATAATACGTTTCAGGATGTTCGGCAACGAGGCGCTGTGCTTCTTCGACCGCACCTTTCATGCCTTTAGCAGGTTCAGTCAATACGAGATTTGCACCAAAAGACTTCAACACCTTACGGCGTTCAATACTCATACTTGCTGGCATGGTTAATGTAATTGCATAACCTTTCGCAGCTGCAACAAATGCCAAAGCAATCCCTGTATTACCACTTGTAGGTTCTACAATATGCATACCCGGTTTTAATAAACCTTTTTCTTCTGCATCAGCAATGAGAGCTGCACCTACACGACATTTCACTGAAAATGCTGGGTTACGGCTTTCTACTTTCGCCAAGACCGTTGCTTCTGACTGAATCGCACGATTAATACGAACTAAAGGTGTATTACCAATCGCTTCAGCGTTATTACTATATACTGCGATACCTAAATTACTCGTTGCTGGAAAAGCTGAATCTGTTGTCATGACTATTTATCCCTTGTGTATTTATTGAATACGATCTTTAGATGATACAATTATTTTCAAAGTGTGCATGATTTTTTAAGCTAATGTCTTATATTTATGTGCATTTTGTGAAAGCTTGCACTAAAATCAAGCAATAAATTTAACTGATTAACTAAATTTAAACTTATAAAAATTAATGATATTTGATTTCATAAAAAACCATAGAAATTGTCTTATTTATTCAATGTATTAAGCCGTGATATCCGTATACTTGAGCTGTTGTTAATCGTATGGACATATCCAATGAATACCGATCTGGAAATCACTACTATGCGTGATTCTGCCGAATTAGTCGTGGGCGTTTTAAAGTCGCTGGCAAATACGGATCGTCTACTAATTTTATGTCATCTAGCACAGCAAGAATTGAATGTGTCTCAGATTGAAGAAATCACTAATATTAAACAGCCAACCCTCTCACAACAACTGATGATGTTACGTAAAAGTGATGTTGTGACTACGCGTCGTGATGGTAAGCAAATTTATTATTCAATTAAAGATGCAAATTTAGTTCAAGTTCTCAATACTCTTTACCAATTGTATTGCAACCAATCTTATAAATAACATTCAGTTATTTTAAAATTTCAAGCCAGACATGCTGTTCTTGCACCACTATAGATGAATTATCGCAATGGACAGCAATTCAATACCTTAATTTACCCTCCAGACTTCTTTTAAATATCAATAATTATTTCGAATATCCTAAGCTTTAAAACAGCTTATCCTTTTCATTAATTCATTTAAAATGATGGCTTCTTAAATATCCCCTTAAATTTCCTGCAATATTGTACGGTCAAAATTTATTGCACAAGACTTCTTAGCATTTTTTATGCATAATATATATGAAATTGTGATTTAGATAAATTTATGTCAGATTTAAAACCCCATTTCTTACAGAAATTTCCTGCTTGGCAGTGGTTACAACACTACAGCCCCGTGAAATTTAAATCTGATGTACTTGCTTCGCTGATCGTGATTGCCATGTTGGTTCCTCAAGGTATGGCCTATTCCATGCTGGCAGGTTTACCTCCAATCATGGGTTTATATGCCAGTATTTTACCGATGATTGTTTACGCCCTCATTGGTGGAAGCTCAACCTTATCGATAGGCCCTGTGGCAATCATTTCGATGATGACCTTCGCCACGCTCAATCCGCTGTTTGAAGTCGGTTCGCCTGTTTATATTGAAGCAGCGACACTTTTGGCCTTAATGGTCGGGCTGATTTCTCTGCTGCTAGGTGTATTACGTTTCGGTTTTTTAATTCAGTTGATCAGTCATCCTGTCATTAAAAGCTTCATTATTGCTTCGGCTCTGCTCATTGCACTAGGTCAGTTTAAGTTTCTCGTCGATGTCCCGCTAAAAGCCAACAACATCCCTGAGTTTGTTTTAAGTCTGTGGGAATACCTGAGTTTAACTCACTTTGCTTCACTCATCTTTGGTGTGCTGGCCATACTGTTTTTAATCTATGTACCAAAAATGTTGGCCACTCAATCGATCCAATCTCGATTCGGCTCTACTGCCTTTCTAAGTAAAGCACTTCCATTGATACTAGTGGTGATCTCAATTGCATCGGTGATGTTATTTGACCTGCAAAATGTCGGCATTAAAACCGTCGGTGAAATTCCTTCAGGATTTCCACCCTTAAGCTTTCCACATTGGAACTGGGAACTGGTACAAACCTTACTGCCCGGTGCAACAATGATTGCCATGATCAGTTTTGTTGAGTCACTGTCTATTGCCCAAGCCACTGCCTTACAACAACGCAGCCAACTCAATAGTAACCAAGAGTTGATCGCTTTAGGTTTAGCCAATCTAAGCGCTGGGGTTAGCTCTGCCTTTCCAGTGACGGGTAGCTTATCTCGTACAGTGGTTAACGCAGATGCAGGTGCAAAAACACCGATGGCTGGCGTGTTGTCGTCATTGCTGATTATCGTTGTCAGTCTCTACTTCACTGGTTTTTTCCAAGACTTACCTTTAGTGATCTTGGCGGCCACGATTATTGTTTCCATTTGGAAATTAGTCGACTTTAAACCTTTTGTGGATACATGGCGTTATTCAAAAGCTGACGGGATTGCGATGTGGGTGACCTTTTTCGGTGTGGTGTGTATCGATATTTCTACAGGTCTCATTATTGGCATCATTTCTACTTTTATTCTGTTGTTATGGCGCATCAGTCGTCCACACATTGCGGTGATCGGTTTGGTTGAGGGCACACAGCATTTCCGTAATGTACAGCGCCATCATGTCTATACCGCACCACATATTCTCTCGCTCCGTATAGATGAAAATATCTCGTTTTTAAATGCCAATACGCTTAAAGGTTTCCTGATCAATGAAGTCAGTGAAAATATTGATCTAGAGCATGTTGTTATCAACTGCTCAAGCGTCAGTTCAATTGACCTCAGTGCCTTAGAAATGTTGGAAGATTTAAATGCTGAATTATCAAAATTAGATATTCGACTGCATTTTTCCGAGGTCAAAGGTCCTGTCATGGACAAATTGCAGCACTCAAAATTACTCACGCATTTGAGTGGTCAAATTTTTCTCACCCACTATCAAGCCGTTACTGAGCTTGCGACAGCCAGTTCTGAGTACCAAATTTAAAGGCCTATTAGCTCACTGTTTAATCAATGCGAATTTGATAAACTGTGAGTTTTGAAGGGTTTACATTTTAATACACAAAAATAGATTATAAAAAACAAAGGTTTATTTTTAAATTAAATTATTTTTTAAGCATTCCACATTTTCGTATAAAATACAGGGCTAATTTTCATCATTTTGTCATTGTAATTCTGACAAGGCTCTCCTATGTTTTCAGCATTTACACGCTTGAGTTTAGTAACCCGAATTATTATCGCCATTATTTTAGGTGTATTGGTTGCTGTCGTCGCTCCGGGCGTTGCACCCTATTTAAGTTTGCTTGGTGATTTATTCATTAAGGCATTGAAATCCGTAGCACCGATACTGGTCTTTGTACTTGTACTGTCATCCATTGCAAATTTCAAAGTGGGCAGCAGTAATTCTTACATTAAACCGATTATGTTGATGTACGCTATTGGTATGTTCCTTGCTGCTTTAAGTTCAGTAGTAGCAAGCCTTTTATTCCCAAGTACATTAATTCTTGATGTTGCTGCAGACAACCTTGTGCCGCCAGGCAGTCTTGCTGAAATATTGAAAAACTTATTATTAAGTTTTGTCGCAAACCCTGTTACAGCAATTTCTGAAGCAAATTTCATTGGTATTTTGGCTTGGGCTGTTGCCTTAGGTATTGCATTTCGTCATGCATCAGAGAACACCAAAGTCTTTTTATCTGACGCTGCTGATGCAGTGAATAAAGTGATCCGTTTAGTGATTAACTTTGCACCTATTGGTATCTTCGGTTTGGTTGCTGTTACATTTGCCGACTCAGGTCTAAAAACGCTTGTTAGTTATGCGCACTTACTTGCTGTATTACTCGGTACCATGTTTTTTGTAGCTTTGGTCATTAACCCACTAATGGTGGCATTTATGACTCGCTCAAACCCGTTCCCATTGGTTTTCCAATGCCTACGCGAAAGTGGTATCACTGCATTCTTTACACGTAGTTCAGCTGCAAACATCCCAGTTAACCTAGACCTTGCAAAGCGTCTTGGTGTCCCCGAATCAACTGCAAGTGTAGCAATTCCTTTAGGTGCAACTGTCAATATGGCAGGTGCATCAGTCACAATTACAGTCCTCACTCTAGCAGCAGTTCATACTTTGGGCATTTCTGTTGATTTCAGCACCATGTTGATTTTATCAGTCGTTGCTACCGTTTCTGCATGTGGTGCTTCAGGTGTTGCTGGTGGTTCATTGCTGCTTATTCCAGTGGCTTGTGGCCTGTTTGGTATTTCAAGCGATATCGCGATGCAAGTTGTTGCCATTGGTATGGTCATTAGTGTACTTCAAGATTCAACTGAAACAGCTTTAAACTCTTCGACTGACGTATTATTTACAGCTGCAGTAGACCGTGGTTTAAGATAATATCCTGATATTGGATACTTTTTAAGGCGAGGCCATGCCTTTTCAAACTTTACCGCTTTGGATACAACTGGGTGCTTTTTTTCTCGCAGTGAATGCAGGAATGATTAATGTACTCGGGCTGGTGACGATCTTGCACCAGTCGGTATCTCACATGACGGGTAATGTCAGTATGTTAGCCATGGCCTTCATTGCATGGCAGCCAGCTACGATTATTTATTTGATTTTAGTCTTGCTCTGTTATGTGATTGGCTCATTATATAGTGGGCTTATTCTTGGAAATAGTCACTTTAGCTTAACGCGACGTTATGGCGTCCCATTAAGCTTGGTGGCTTTTTTTATTGTCCTGTGTTGGCTGCTATTACCCTATTTTCCACGTTATGCTTTGCTTTGGGCATGCGTGGCGATGGGGGTACAAAATGCAATGGTCAGCCACTATAAAGGCACCATTATTCGTACCACACACCTCTCTGGTGTTTTGACGGACTTAGGTTTGGCTTTGGGCTATAAAGCTCGCGGATTGCCTGTTGAGTCTAAACGTGTGGTTTTACATGTATTAATTTTGGTTGGATTTATCGTTGGTGGCATACTTGCCAGTTGGCTTTATCCTTATTTAAAATTAAACGCATTCCTAATTCCTGCCGCACTCAGTGTAGTTATGAGCGCAGTATATTGGATCATCTATTTTCATTATCGACATATACACGATTAGTTGGAACGTACTATGGTTAAAAATGCATTACAGGCGCAACTGCTTAAAGCAGGTCTGGTCGATAATAAAAAGGCAAAAAAATTGTCTAAACAAGCCGTACATGAAAAACGTACTGGTGAAAGTAAAGATGCTGAAATCAAAGCGAAAATTGAGCAAGATCAGCAACAGAAAATGGCCAAAGATCAGGCTTTAGAACAAAGTAAAAAAGCGCTATTACATGAAAAAGAATTGAAAGCTGCCATCATGCAAATGATTAATCAGCATAAAATTCGTGATACCGATGGTGAATCGACCTATCAATTTATTGATGATGCGAAGATCAAAAAGCTTTATATCAATCAGCAAATTTATAATGCCCTTGTTGCTGGCAGTTTGGTGATTGCACGTGAAAATGCAAATTATGCCTTTCTTCCAAAAGCTTTAGCCGACCGTATTAATGCAAAAATGGAAGGCTTTATCATTGTGAATAATTCTGAAGTCAATGAGCAAACCACGGATGAAGAAGATCCGTATGCAGCTTATGTGATTCCTGATGATTTAATGTGGTAAGCACTTCAAATCGCCAATGAAGCTCCCAATTTGGGAGCTTTTTTTTAGCTCAACGTTCATCCATTTCAGTCCATGAAATTAGTTATACCTTCAAAAAATCATTCCTTTGCACCCAATAAGTAACATTATGGAATATACATGTCGTAACTCCGTAAAGTTTTCGAGTATAAAATTGCTTAAATAAGCATCATAATTACAATAGTTTGATCATTAACCCTTGCATTTACATCAATAAGAGTAGGACTATTTTGGAAAAAATTCAGTTCATTAAAAATATTCAAGATTGGTCAGATCAATATCCATGGCTAGAAATGCTGACTTCGCTCAGTCTTATTATTATTTTTGCCATTATCGCAAATTTTATCGCCAAGCAAATTGTGGTACGTGGTATTCGTAAACTCGTGTCTAAAATGGCCTTTAGCCACAGTCAAATTTTGTCAGAACATAGCGTAATTAAACGCTTTGCCAACATTGTTCCAGCAATTGTAATCTTAAATGGCATAACCACAGTCCCGCATTTATCTGTGAAATTTATCTCAATCGTGCAAATGGCCTGTCAGGCCTTTATCTTCCTGACCATTGCTTTAGCCATTTCTGAATTACTGAATATTTTTAATCTGATTTATCAACGTAATCCAAAATCTAGAAACAAACCAATTAAAGGCTATTTGCAGTTGGTCAAATTGATCATTTTTTTGGTTTGTGGCCTAATGATCTTGGGTACTTTCCTGAAAAAAGATGTATTTACATTACTCGCAGGCTTTGGTGCTATGGCGGCTGTACTAATGTTGGTCTTCCAAAATACCATTTTGTCACTGGTCGCTTCGGTACAAATTTCTTCTTATGATATGGTGCGAATTGGTGACTGGATTGAAATGCCGTCGCTCAATGCGGATGGCGATGTCATTGATATGTCATTACATACCATTACTGTACAGAACTTTGATAAGACCTTTACCACGATTCCAACCAATAAACTGGTGACAGACACCTTTAAAAACTGGCGTGGTATGGCACAGTCCGGTGTACGCCGCATCAAACGCTCACTTTATATCGATCAAAGCTCTATTCATTTTATGACTCAGGATGAGCAAAACAAACTCAAAGAATTTTTATTATTAGATCAGTACCTTGATCATAAGCATGAAGAGCTTGCTCAGTTTAATCAGCAGCTTTCAAATCAGTCGCAATATAATCAGCGTCGTTTAACCAATTTGGGGACCTTTCGTGCCTACGTAGAATTCTATTTACAACAGCATTCGGGCATTGCCCAACACCAAACGATTTTGGTGCGTCAGTTACAACCCACGAGTGAAGGTATTCCTTTAGAGATTTATGCTTTTAGTAAAACAATTGCATGGAAAGATTATGAAGCGATTCAATCTGATATCTTTGACCATCTGATTGCAATCACACCTGAGTTTGGTCTTAAAATCTATCAAGCCCCTTCTAGTGCCGATTTTAAAGACCTCGTTCAACCAAATGCCGATAAAAGTTAAGAGCTAAACTTTCCTCTCCCCATGTATATTCAAAGAAGAAATTCTGCAAATTAAAAAAGTCACAATGGCTTTTGAATATACATGGGGCTATCGGTTACCCCCCTCTACTTCCGCAATTACTTTAGATCATGCGATATAAGGAATAAAAGCGAATCAGATAAATGCGCTAATCGCTCGATTCCTTAAAAATATAATTCATCCGAAACAACTAAATATAATTAAAAAATCAGAACAAATACTATACAAATGTAGACATTTTTAGATACTATTTGTTAACAGTTGCATAAAAACGCTTCTAAAATAGGAACTTGATCATGGAAGGCCCCAATCAACCTTCTCGGAAATCAGTTAAAAACGAATCACAATTACTCATAGAATCGATGAATCGCACTTCTGCCAAACATACGCTCATACAGGCAGAAGCATGTGACCTAGAGAATCGTGTCCGTATTGAGCGTGCTTTATCCGACCCGATTGCACGTATTCCGGCACAGTTTAAAAATGCTTATTACAAATTTTTGTACTACAACCAGAAAGACTATTTAAAGCAGGTCAACTATTTCGCTCAATTGGCTTTTTTAATCTATTTTTGGGCAGATCGCTATGTCCTGCCAGACGTAGAAATGCTTTCAGGTGTAATTCGTATCATTGCCATTATTGGTGCATTTAGTCTGAATTATATTCTGTTTAAATATATCAAACAGATTAAATTGCTCGATTTAATATTACCACTAGCGACTTGCCTTTCTGCAATCCTCTGGTTTGAGATATTACTTCAGTCGAAAAATGAACTGGTTCATAGCTATCAATATGCTGCCATTATTTTGATTGTATTGGGTAATTTAAGTATTCATGTGCATTTTCGCCCTTCGATCATCACCTCTGCCATGATCTCGGCAGCGATCCTTTTTGGCGCATGGCGCATTAATGATTTTGGTGATTTTACAATATTTTTATTGGTGTACGTTCCTGTGCTGCTGTTCAGTATGTATATCTGCTGGAACTCTACGCTCAACTCTCGTAAAACGTTTCTAAGAGCGCTGCTAGATGACTGGAACTTTCATACCCTGCGCAAAATTGCCCATACGGATGAATTAACCCAGTTAAGCAATCGTCGCCAATTTGTACATGCTGCAAATAAAAAAATCCAAGAAACCCCGATGACGGTCTGTACCAGTCTTTTGATTTTTGATGTCGATCATTTTAAAGCGATTAATGATCAATACGGACATGATGTCGGCGATCAAGTATTATGCCAAATTGCTGAAATTGCACGGAAAGAAATGCGTTTTTACGATATATTGGCGCGTTTCGGGGGGGAAGAATTTATTGTACTTTTGCCTTATACCGTCCCAGAAGATGCATTAAAAATTGCTGAACGGTTAAGACATAAAATGGAACAATACCAGTTTTATATAGATGGTCAATTGCTGAAATTTTCGATCTCCATTGGTGTTTCCAAAATTGACCCTGACCACGCCAAACTTGATCAGTTAATTAAACAGGCCGATATTGCTCTATACGAAGCAAAACGCCAAGGTCGTAATCGGGTTGTACATTTTAATTCTATGAACTTTTGCAGCCAAGCTTTTAAGTAAATAAACAAATCAAAATGGAGAAAAACCAGCGAATCCATTACACTCAGAGCTGAAGAAAGAAAGATTAATTACAGCAAAATTCTCAGGTTATCTGCATGCTTAAATGGTTTGAAAATTTAGTTGACGCTTATCCTGAACAGGACTTGAATAAACCATTGCCGACAAAATTTTTCCCCTTTGTATGGCAAGCTGCGACTGGCGTAAAAAAATACCTATTGTTATTGGTACTCTGTACAGCTGGTGTAGCGAGTTTTGAAGCATTGCTTTATTCCAAAATTGGCGATTTAGTCAATTGGATCAGTAAGTCTCAACCTGAAACCTTTTTACAGCAGCACCAGACCAATCTGAGCATTTTGAGCTTTATTTTATTGGCAAATATCTTCTTTTCTTGCCTTCAAACCATTATTAAACATCAGATTCTATATAGCACCTTTCCAATGCGCCTACGTTGGAGATTTCATAACTTATTACTGAAACAAAGTTTAGATTTCTTCCACAACGACTTTGCAGGTCGTTTATCTGCCAAAGTCATGCAAACTTCACTGGCTGTACGTGAGTTTTGGATTATTCTTGGTGACATGTTGGCCTATGTCTTCATTTACCTGATTTCGATCACCGTGATTTTAGGTGCTATATCGCCACTGTTGATTGTTCCATTATTACTTTGGCTGGCTTTATTTATTGGTTCTGCATGCTATTTCATCCCAAAATTAAGCAAAATTTCAAATGAACAAGCCAATGCACGCGCAGTAATGACTGGTCGTGTCACCGATGCGTACACCAATATTCAAACGGTGAAATTGTTTGCCCATGCAGGACGCGAAAGCCAATATGCTAAAGCCTCTATGAAAGAGTTTATGGTGACGGTGTATAAGCAAATGCGACTTGCTGCAAAATACAACATCGCGACGAATTTGCTGATCATTGTTTTATATGGTGGCGTACTTGGAACAGCCGTTTGGCTCTGGATGGATGGTCAAGCTGAGCTTGGGGTCATTGCAGCAGCGACCGCCATGATTTTAAAACTCAGTAGTATTTCCGAGTTTATGATGTGGCAAACATCTGCCCTATTTGAAAATGTCGGGACCATTCAAGATGGGATGAAAACCATGGGCCGCCCGATTCATATTCAAGACAAAGCTAATGCAACCGACTTAAAAGTACAGCAAGGCGAAATTAAATTTGAAGATGTCAGTTTTGCTTATAATGATAAAAAGGTCATCAATCAATTTAATTTAACCATTCGACCAGGTGAAAAAATCGGTATAGTCGGGCGTTCAGGTGCCGGAAAATCGACATTAATTCAACTTTTACTCCACTTTTACGATATCAACCATGGTCGTATTTCGATTGATGGCCAAAATATAGAAGATATTACCCAAGATAGCTTAAGAAAAAATATTGCTTTGGTGACCCAAGACACCTCGTTATTGCATCGCACGGTTGAAGAAAATATTAAATATGGCCGTCCGAATGCGACTGATGAAGAAATGTATGATGCAGTACGCAAAGCGAAAGCTGATGAATTCATTCCTCAATTGATCGATTTACGTGGTCAACGTGGCTATGACGCATTTGTTGGTGAACGTGGCGTAAAATTATCAGGTGGTCAGCGTCAACGTATTGCGATTGCTCGGGTATTTTTAAAAGATGCACCGATTTTAATTTTAGATGAAGCCACAAGTGCGCTCGATTCAGAAGTCGAAGCCGCGATTCAATCGAGTTTAGATGATTTGATGCAAGGCAAAACTGTGATTGCCATTGCGCATCGACTTTCAACCATTGCGCAAATGGATCGATTGATTGTTTTGGATCAAGGACGTATTGCTGAGCAAGGCACTCATGAAGAGCTTGTCGCTTTGAATGGTATTTATGCACACTTGTGGCAGCGTCAAACCGGCGGATTTTTAATAGAACAACATAAAGTAGAATCAAAGGAAGATGAAAATGCTGTATCTTGAAGACCTTAAAGTTGGTGATCACTTTAGCAGTCGTGAATATGAAATGACCGTTGAAGAAATCAAAAAATTTGCCAACGCTTATGATCCTCAGGAATTTCATACAGATGAAGTCAAAGCCCAACAACACCCGATCTTTCAAGGGCTAGCGGCAAGTGGTTGGCATACTGCTGCTGTAACAATGCGCTTATGGACTGAATGTTTCCCTGTGGCTTATGGCTTAATTGGCTCAGAGTCAAGTCTGCGTTGGCCGCGCCCAACACGTCCGGGGGATAAAATTCGTGTAGAAGTTGAGATATCAGCAATTACTCCATCGAAAAGTAAGACAGACCGCGGCATTGTGACCTATGTTACGCAAGCGCTCAATCAGCACAATGACGTTCTGTATATGTCTACGACCAAAATTGTGGTCTTTTCCAAAGATTTTAAACCGAATTAATCCTTAACGGCCTACTTTACAACGCTAAGGTAGGCCGCTATAAATAGTTGAGCCTAGTCAGTTTGTCCAACAATTTTTGTGGGATACAACACAGAATCATGCCAATATAAGCTTGAACAGAAGAAAAACCCGCATTGCAACGGAACGCTATGAAAACAATTAATTCCCGTCAGGATCAGGGTATTCCCGGAGTATATGGATTGCTCCTTTTAGATGTGGTCTCTCGATGGGGCTACACTGCAGAGACATTATTTAGTCCCTTCGGATTAAACAGCGAACAATTGGCTGAACCAGATTTCCGTATTCCAACACCCATCGCCAATCAATTGGTAGAGCACGCACTACGTTTAACTGGTGAGCCAACATTAGGTTTTCATTTAGGCAACCAAATGCGCATCTCGATACATGGTTTTATTGGCTATGCCATCATGACGGCGAAGGACATAACCGATGCCTTAGTCTTGGCAAACCGTTTTATTCAGTTACGCATGCCCTTTTTACAGCTTTTTTTCTCGACATTTGGAACCAAAGCGACTGTTCAACTACAAACCGACGTTACGATTGAGCCTTTACGTACTGAGATTTCAATTGCCTTAATTTTTGGCATGATCAGCATGGGCAAAGCAATTACCGGTGTGGATTATTCTGCGGGAGAAATTGATTTTGATTTCCCTCAACCTGAAGGTTTTGAGCGGTTTATTGCCAAATATCCACGACACCAATTTAGATTTGATCAGCCACATCTCTTACTTAGTTTTGATAAGCAATATTTAACCAATAAATTGGTCCATGCAGACCCGATTGCCAGTCAAATCGCGATTAATCAATGTGAAGCTGAACTCTCCGCTTTGGGCGAACGTCACCGTATTGCCATGCGCGTTCGTGACATTTTAACCAACTCCGAGCAGCACTATTTAAGTATCGAAAGTGTTGCTGAACGGCTACACATGTCCGATCGAACCCTTAAACGCCAACTTGCTGCTGAAGGGACTTCATTTTCAACTTTGGTCGACGAAGTTCGCTACCGCCATGCTACTTCGCTTCTATCACGGACTGACTTTACCTTAGAGCAAATTGCTGATGAATTGGGCTATAGCGATGTTGCCAATTTCAGCCGTGCATTTAAACGCTGGAGTGGTCGTAGCCCAAGCAATTGGCGTAAAGATCCGTACTTATAAGTCTTTTGTTTTACGTAAAAAGCATGTATAACTCATGCCAAAAATGAATTTAATGGATTTAAGGAGTTATCAATGAATCATCCTTCAGATTTAAAGTACGCAAGTACACATGAATGGGTGCGAATTGAAGGTGACCTTGTTGTTACAGGCATTTCTGATCATGCACAAGACGCATTGGGTGATTTAGTTTATGTTGAAGCACCAGATGTGGGTCAACATATCACAGCTGGCGAACAAGCGGGTGTGGTTGAGTCGGTAAAAACTGCTTCTGATATTCATGCTCCAGTTTCTGGTGTGGTTGTTGAAGTCAATCCGGACCTTGAAGATGATCCTGATTTTGTAAATGATGCACCTTATAGCAAAGGTTGGATTTATAAAATTAAACCAGACAATATGGCTGATGTAGATGCTTTATTGACCAGCGAACAATACGAAGCTGGTCTGTAAATATTTCTAATATCTAAAAAATCAGCCATCAGGCTGATTTTTTTATTTCAATATGATGGCTGAATTGGCTTATATAACATTTGCATGAATATGCAGCTTATATTTCTTCCGAAGCTTCGGTACTTTCAGGTTCTTCTTTCTTTTCTTCAACCATACTAAAGGATTGCGCAGCCGCTGAAGTACCATTTGCACGTGAACTTTTCAGTTTAATTTGCAAACGTAATTCATTAGTTGAATCGGCATTTCTTAAAGCTTCTTCATAAGAAATAGCGCCGTCATTATATAAATCAAATAAAGCTTGGTCGAAAGTTTGCATCCCAAGTTCTCGAGATTTTGCCATGATCGCTTTTAGTTCATGAAACTCACCTTTCAAAATCAAATCTGAAATGAGCGGTGTGTTTAACATAATTTCAACGGCTGCACGGCGTCCTTTACCATCTTCAGTCCGGATTAAACGCTGCGAAACAATCGCTTTCATATTGCTCGATAAATCCATAAGCAATTGATTTCTTCGCTCTTCTGGGAAGAAGTTAATGATTCGATCTAGGGTTTGATTGGCGTTATTTGAATGTAGCGTACCTAAACATAAATGTCCTGTTTCAGCAAAGGCAATTGCATGTTCCATAGTCTCGGTGTCACGAATTTCACCAATTAAAATCACGTCTGGTGCTTGTCGCAAGGTATTTTTTAAAGCGTTATGCCACGAATGACTGTCTACACCGACTTCACGATGCGTAATCATTGATTTTTTATGCTTATGCACATATTCCACTGGGTCTTCAACAGTGATGATATGCCCTGCGCTGTTTTCATTTCGATAATCAATCAGCGCCGCTAAAGAGGTTGATTTTCCTGAACCTGTACCTCCAACCACTAAAACTAAACCACGTTTTTCCATAATCACGTGCTTAAGCGAAGCCGGTAATTTAAGCTTTTCAAAATTTGGAATTTCTGCCGTAATGGTACGAATGACCATACCCACATGTAACTGTTGCTGAAATACATTGACACGAAAACGCGAAACGTTTGGCACACTAATCGCAAAGTTACATTCTAGTTCTGTTTCAAACTCTTTGCGCTGCTTCTCATTCATCAAACTATAGGCGAAAAGCTTTGTTTTCTCAGCATCAAGTTCTTGCTGCCCAAAGGGTTTCATCATGCCTTGATGTTTAATACTTGGTGGAAAATCTGCCGTAATAAATAAATCAGAACCACCATATTCAACCACTTTGGTTAACATGTGGAACATAAAACGGCGTGCTTCTTCCAGCAATTCAGCAGTGTACATCAACTTCCCCAATATAAAATTTCAAACACCCAAGCACAGATTGTCATTATTTCTGGCGCTGTATTGAGCTTAGACATTATTGTGCATAAAAAATTTGATTCACTCAAACATAAAACACTGAATTATCAGTATATATTTTAAAATATAGGCCATATTTCAATTTTTATATTGAAGTAAGCAACAAAGGATTTTTCAAAATAAAAGCCTTAGAACAATCAATGTTCTAAGGCTTAGCGGTTAATCAATTCAGACTAAGTATGCTGTTGATTGTTAAGCACTACGTTTGATTTGTGATGCACGAAGCTCATTCGCAACCTGTTGAATCAAATCAATGGTTTTGTCCCAACCTAAGCATCCATCTGTTACAGATTGACCATAAGTCATGTCACAACTAATTTTTTGATTACCGTCCACCAAATGACTTTCCAACATCACGCCACGCACTTGGGTATGCTCACGCTCTGCTACAATTGTGCGTAATACTTCAGGTTGCTTCATTGGGTCTTTATGGCTATTGCCATGACTACAATCGATCACTAAAGCTGGTAAATCGCCTTTTGCTTTGCTGCGAATTTTGTCTATTTCAGCCAAACTATAATTTGGACCTGTATTTGAGCCACGTAAAATTAAATGTGCTTGCGGGTTGCCAACAGATTCTAAAATACACGGTAAGCCGGCTTGACTCATACCTAAGAACTGGTGTGGATGGGATGCAGATTGAATGGCATCTAGAGCAATTTGGATTGAGCCATCTGTTCCGTTTTTGAAACCAATACTGTATGGCATATGACTCGAGATTTCACGATGAATTTGTGATTCGCTGGTACGCGCACCGATTGCACCCCAAGCCAAAAGGTCATCAAAATAACCCGTCGCCATTGGGCTTAAAATTTCAGAGGCAATTGGCAAACCCATTTCAATAATTTGTAAGTACAGCTCACGTGATTTTTCTAAGCCCAACTGCATATTAGATAAACCATCTAAACTTGGGTCATACATATAGCCTTTCCAGCCCACTGTAGTACGTGGTTTCTCAATGTATGCGCGCATCACAAGAAAAATTTGATCTGAAACTTGTGTCTGTAATTGTTTTAATTTTTCGGCATATTCCAAAGCAGCAATTGGATCATGAATTGAACATGGGCCTGTAATAATCATTAGACGCGGATCTTGACCCGTCAAAATATTTTGAATCGTTACACGATGTGCAGCAATTTGTTCCGCTGATTGAGCAGATAAAGGTAATTGTTGTTTCAGTTGATGAGGCAAGCTCAAAAGTATTTCTTTCGACTGCGTAGATTTCTGTTGAATTTCTGAATTTTGAGTTTGTTGTAAAGCTGTATTTAGCGCATTCATTGGTTTTATTCCTTTGGACTGTGTACACAAACAGTCCGATCTTTTATCTGAGCGTTATGGGACTTTGGGACTTCAAGGCTTTAGACATAGACTGACTAAAGTAAAACCAATAACCGTTGCTAAAATATGAATTTTTTACTGTAAACATGAGATTTCTCCAAAAATATTATAAAAATCAAGACATAAAAAAACCTGATCAGGGTTGCCGATCAGGTATAAACTTGGTGGGCAACCTTTTTCATGCCCGAACGCGTTCAGGCAATTATCTAAACTGCCAAAAGTAATAATATGCGTTTGAGATTAAAGGTTGCTTTAACATCTTGATTTCATCAAAAAGTATCTATCTGAAAACCAAAATACGCTGTATTCATCGGTTTGACAATAGTTTTTTGCTATTTTGTTGTATTAAATAACTCTGCTGTCAATTATTGCGACCTATTTTTAAAATTTGATGTATTGATTAATAAATAAACATTTATTAGACTGCACAACATTAGGCTGTCTTAAGATTTTTTCCATTTATTTTTAATTCGAGTATTTGCCAATGAAGTAAGCCCTGTTTTTTTCATCATCAAATCCATTTTTTGATGTGCAAACACATGGCTAATGACTTCGACTGCATTTTCTCAAATATTGTCTTTTTTATAGAATAAAATTAGTTATTTGTATTGCGCATCTTTGCTATCGCAAGGTGCATCTATGACTCAAACAGCTTGTACAATTTCCAAACTAAGCTTGGAATTTCCTTCTAAAACACTTTTTAAAAACCTGAAATTTAACCTCAATCAACAACAGCTTTCGGCATGTATTGGTCGCAATGGGTTAGGAAAGTCCTGCCTCCTTAAAATCTTACATGAGCAAAATCTGAAAGATCTCCCCTATGAAGGTGAAATTTTATGGAATGTACCACATGCTTATTTATCACAATTTTCTCGACTTGAAGCTGACACGATTGCTTCTGCACTCAGTGTGGAAGATTTATATAACGCATTTCAACGTATCGAAATAGGCAATGCCAGTTTTGAAGACTTTGAGCTGACTGAAAACCAATGGCACCGTCCTGCACTATGGCAGCAACAACTTAAGCAGGCTTCACTTCCAACAGATTTAAATTTCCCAGTCGCTCAGCTGAGTGAAGGTCAAAAAACCAAATTGGCTTTGTGTGCATTATTTTTAAAAACTGGCCATTATTTACTTTTGGATGAACCTAGTAACCATTTAGATGCATCCTCACGCTTATGGCTCATCGATCGTTTAAAAAACCATCCTGCGGGTGCATTCGTCGTCAGTCATGATCGAGAGTTGCTGCAACATGTAGAGCATATCTATGCTTTAAATGAGTTTGGACTCAGTCGTGTTACTGGCAACTATAAAGACTACGTTCAACAAAATGATCTGCAAAATAAAGCCTTACAGCGTAATGCTTTACAGCAGCAGCGTGAGTTAAAACAACTCAAATTACAACAACACGAAACACAAATGAAAGCACAAAAACGAGAACAACAAGGTCATGCACTACGCAAGTCAGGCTCCCAAGCTAAAGTTTTACTCGATTTTAAAAAAGAGCAAGCCGGTCAAAGCCTCGCGACAGTTCAAACGCAACAGCAGAAGCAATTGGAAGAAAAGAGAACCCAACTGCTTCAATCACAGCAACAACTTGAGCATATCAAAGAGCAGCAATTTGTTTTTCAACATCGCACTGAAAAAACAGGAGAAATCTTAAGAGTTAAAGATTTTCATAGCAAAACATCTCAGCACCTACCTTTCGACTTGGCCTTACAAGCAGGTGACAAAATTCATTTAAAAGGAAAAAATGGTATTGGTAAATCTACATTTCTAAAGTATCTGAGTCAGACCACATCACAGTCTAGCCATGAAATATTTTTGTCTGTGAATACCCTGTATTTAGACCAAAACTTGAGTGATTTATCACCTGAACTGAGTGTTTTGGACAATCTAGCAAAGTTTAATCGTGATGTTTCCTCAACGGAATGGCGTAATCAACTTGGTCAACTTAGAATCCGTGGTCAAAAAGCGGAACTGCCATTTCACTGTTTAAGTGGTGGTGAACGTTTAAAAGTGACCTTGTTAGGCTTAAATTATTTAACGCCAAATATAGAGCTTTTATTGTTAGATGAACCTGAAAATCACTTAGATATAGAATCTAGAGCGTTATTGGCTCAAGCCATTCAGCATTATACAGGTGCGGTGATCCTCGTTTCACATGATGCTTATTTTGTAGAATCTTGTGGCATTCAGAGTAGCGTCCAATTAGTTGAATAGCTCTTACTCTTTAGAAAGATCTAAAAAAGCCAAAGTAGATGAACGCTACTTTGGCGAATTTACTGCTTTAGAAATCGTTCTTATTTAACTGATATTACGCACGTAAAAGTAATTTCGCATTTTTAAAATGCTTTTTCAGTCTATTCGACGGAGTCTTACATCTAGGGTTTAGATAAAGAGATTAGCCTTCGGCTGGAGGTACTCTTACGAAACGATGTTTCTCATTAGGCAAAATGAGAAGCAAAGCTTCGCAAGGAAACCATCTTGCGGTGCAATGCACCTCACCGACTAAACTCGTTCACTAGCGTCAAATTATTCAAAGTATCGCAAAAACATTTTTGATGAGAAGTAGTCCTGTCTCAAACAGTTGCGGATGACATTACCGTGTATCGTTCTTTTATTTGAATCAAATTACGTTTCTGATGTTAATACGTAGCTTCAGCTTCTAATTTAAGATCTCTTAGGACAATATTGCTAAACAATACTGTGTTTTAACGCCCGATTTTCTTCATGATTTTTTGTTTAACATGCTGTTGAAGTGATGCTGAACGTTCCTTGATTTCGGCTCTCCAGTCATTCGGCACTGAGCATTTCGCGAGGCGAACCCAAACGCTTGCAAATTGTTTGATAAAACTGGCTTCGTTATAGTGAATACCATATTCGTCACAAAGTGCTTTAATTTTAGGTGCGGCTTCTGCATAGCGATTCGCAGGCATATCTGGAAATAAATGGTGTTCAATTTGGTGACTCAAATTACCACTGAGTATATGCAACCATTGTGTTCCACTAAAATTACTTGAGCCACGAATTTGACGGAGATACCACTCTGCTCGAGTTTCGTTTTCGGTATTGTCCATTTCGAAGTTTTCCGCATCTTCAGTAAAATGGCCATTAAAGATGACAGCGGAAGCCCATAAGCTACGAATCACGTTGGCTACAGCATTTCCTGCAAAGACAGGAATCGCATTGGGACCTGCAATAAGCGGAAAAAACACATAATCTTTAATCACTTGGCGCTTAATTTTCTGACGTACATCGGCCGCTTCATGCCATACATCTTTCCAAGTTTTGGTTTTATACGCAATAACATCTTCTAAATGTAAACGTTGAATGCCGACATACCACTCAAAGAAAACCATGAGTTGAGCAGCCAGTGGAATATTAAATAGGAAGCGTGGCTCCCACTTTTGCGATTCGCTCACACGGATCAAACCATAACCGACATCATGGTCCATACCCACAATATTGGTATAGGTATGATGCACATAGTTATGGGTATATTTCCAGTCTTGACCCGTGGCAATAGTATCCCAGTCATAGTTAGCACCATTTAAACTCGGGTCATTTAACCAATCAAACTGACCATGCATCACATTGTGTCCGAGTTCCATGTTCTCTACGATTTTAGAAATACCCAATAAGCCTGTGCCGAGTAACCACACTGGTGGAATCCAGCCTGCAAACATCAACATGCCACGAGATGCGATCTCGCTATAACGGACAAAATTGCGAATTTTATAAATATACGCTGCATCTTTTTCACCCACACTCTGGATGATTTCACGGCGAATTTGCTCAACTTTTTCGCCAAATTCAGCAGTTTGTTCGGGTGATAAATAACGTGACTTACTATTCGGACTAATATATATCGATTGATTCATGATGACGCCCCTGATTTGTTTTTATGCGGCTTGGGTTAGAGTTGAATGCGTACGGGTGAAATTGCCTGAGAGACACATAATTTGATTTGTGTGTTATTCGCATGATCCATTTCGCCAGTGAGTAAGTTTTTCACTGAACCCTGTAATTTGGTACACGAACAGGTATTACAAATACCCATCCGACAGCCATGCGCAGGTTTTAAACCGGCTTTTTCAGCACTTTCCAGTAAATTTCCCTCTGCCAAAAAATCTTGCTGGGCTAAACTAAAAGTAACAGGTTGAGCAGGTACTGAATCATCAGCAATCATCTGAAAATATTCAGTATTTAAATATTCTGAAAGCCTTAACTCACGATACAATTGCTCAATGCTTTGCATCATTTGCGTTGCACCACAGGCATAGCAATCTCGCAGCTTAAAATCAGGAACCATGTGATTTAGCACCTCTGGTGAGATATGCAATTTGGTTTTCAGCGTATTAATCGCATGTAAATGTACATGGTTAGATTGCTTCGCTAGTTGAATCAATTCATCCAAATAAGCATCATCTCGATTGAAGTAAATCAGGTCAACTGTACGTCCAAGCTGAATGGCTTGTTTAAACAAAGCCATGATTGAGGTAATACCACTCCCTGAAGCAAGCAGTAAAATTGGGCGATCCGAATTTAGCTTTAGGCCAAACTCACCTTGCGGTTGCGATAATTCAACAACATCACCTGTTTTTAATTGCGTCAGGCAATTGGACACTTTGCCTTGCTGTTTAACTGCAATCACCACATGACCAGATGTATTAATTTCGACGACGCTATAGCTACGTTGATGACGTACACCATCTTTGACAACTGTCACCAGAACACATTGGCCTGGTCGATAATTTGCTGCTTTAAAGTTGTGATTCGCTAAAAAACTCAGTTCATAAAACCCGATCCCCACACAACGTGATTTGACCAATTGTGCTTTTACACGTTTGTAAGCCCAAATTGCATCAAATTTTTCTGCAATAAAATCAATAAAATCTTCCCGAATCCACTCAGGCTTGTAACTTGTAGTTGTCATTTTTTGCCTCGGATAATGCATTAATATACATTTGTTTTTAAATTATGCTTACCTTATGTTTAGTGCTAATTTCCCACCATGTGAATTCGGGACAAAATCTATCATTTGGCATTTTTTATCATTTTATGTCTAACAATCTGTCACTTTTTGCAAATCCTAATTTGAAGTTTTGATTTGTTATAACGACACAAAAAAAACTAGGCCGAAGCCTAGTTTTAAAACAGTGAAAATTAACGTATTAATATTTACATCAATGCTTAATCTTCAAAATGTACAACAGAGCGAATTGATTTACCTTCATGCATTAAATCAAAAGCTTCATTGATTTTATCTAGCCCCATGGTGTGGGTCACGAATGGTTCAAGTTTAATCTCGCCTGACATGGCTTCTTCTACCATACCCGGTAATTGTGAACGACCTTTAACACCACCGAAAGCAGTGCCTTTCCAAGTACGACCAGTAACCAATTGGAATGGACGGGTTGAAATTTCTTGACCTGCACCTGCCACACCAATAATCACAGATTGACCCCAACCACGGTGAGCACATTCCAAAGCAGAGCGCATCACATTGGTATTGCCAATACATTCAAATGAATGGTCGACGCCCCAACCCGTCATTTCTACAATCACTTCTTGAACTGGACGATCATAATCTTTTGGATTAACAAAATCTGTAGCGCCAAATTCTTCAGCCAATTTGAATTTGTCAGGATTGGTATCTACCGCAATGATACGACCTGCTTTAGCTTTTTTAGCACCTTGTACTACAGCCAAACCAATACCACCTAAACCAAAGACTGCAACTGAATCACCTTCCTGAACTTTAGCGGTATTTTTAACTGCACCAAGGCCTGTTGTTACGCCGCACCCCAACAAACACACATGCTCATGGTTCGCTTCAGGGTTAATTTTTGCCAAAGACACTTCTGCAACCACAGTATATTCAGAGAATGTTGAACAGCCCATATAGTGATAAATCGGCTGACCATTATAAGAAAAACGTGTTGTACCATCCGGCATTAAACCTTTCCCTTGTGTTGCTCGTACAGATACACAAAGATTCGTTTTACCCGATTTACAGAATAAACATTCACCACATTCTGCGGTATAAAGCGGAATAACATGATCACCTGGTTGCACTGAAGTCACACCTTCACCGACTTCAACCACAACACCTGCACCTTCATGCCCTAAAATTGCTGGAAATACGCCTTCAGGATCATCACCCGACAATGTAAATGCATCTGTATGACACACACCTGTATGGCTAATTTTGACTAAAACCTCACCTGCTTTAGGTGGTTCCACATCAATTTCAACAATTTCTAAAGGCTGACCCGGTCCAAAAGCAACGGCTGCACGTGATTTCATGTCTAAAAACATCCTGTATGGCTTATATTAACAGATGAGTTACAGTAACCTCTTTTTAAGCCTAGATACAACCTTAAAACATGATGTTATGATGAATTTTTAAAGGAATGATTAATGCTATTCGAATGATACAATTACGTGAAATAAGTTGTACTGTCGGTTTAACTGTTTCCATCAGCCTATTAACTGGATGCAGCTTACCTAGCAATCAGTCAAAAAAAGATGTCCCTATACAATCACATGCAGAAAAATGGATTACGTCTGCTACGGATTTAGAAAAATTACAACAAAAACAAACGGCTTATTTAGCCTTAGATGATGCCTTCTTAAGCATTGCTTCTCGCCTACATTTGATTCGAAATGCAAAATACACCATCGATTTGCAATATTACATTTGGGAAAATGATGCTATTGGGCATCTGATGTTTCAAGAATTACTGCATGCCGCTGACCGTGGAGTAAAAGTAAGGTTATTAATTGATGATCAAAACGGGACAAAACTCGATCCGACCTTACAATCCCTTTCAGCTCATCCCAACATTTCAATCAAACTGTTTAATCCCTATAAATTTAGAAAATTACGTGTCATTGATTATGCATTTCGCTTAAAGCATATTAACCATCGTATGCATAATAAATTAATTATTGCTGATGGTTTTATGGGCGTAACTGGCGGTCGTAACATCAGTAATGAATATTTTGATGCCAGTGAAAGTTTTCAATTTACAGATTTGGACATCCTTTTCTATGGGGAAGCCATTCAGCAAGCCAATCAGGTGTTTTTGAACTTTTGGAATGATGATTTAAGTTATTCTGTTCAGCAATGGATTGGTGCAGGTACAAAAGAAGACTTAAATCAATTAAGACAAACGTACCAAGAAAACTCTACAACGTTGACTAAAGATCAACAGCGCATTAACTATGCACAGCAACAACTGGCGGCTCAGCTTAAACTAAGACCGGTGAATTGGGCCGAAGCACATTTCATTGCGGATAGTCCGAATAAAATTCGTGGTGAGGCTAAAGAGCAAGAATTAATTTATAACCAATTTTCTACTTTGATGGGACAGCCCAAAGAACGCATGGAATTGGTTTCGGCTTATTTTGTTCCCACGCAACAAGGAACTGACTTTCTGATGGGCCTTGCAGGTAAAAATGTAGAAGTTCGCGTCTTAACCAATTCATTTTTAGCCAATGACGTCGCTGTCGTTCATGCGTTTTATCAAAAATATCGCAAAGACTTACTCGAAAATGGCGTGAAACTATATGAATTTAAACCTTATATAGAGCGTTCAAAACGCACATGGTATGAGGTCATAACTGGAAATATCATCCCTGCAAAAGGCAAAAATGCCTCTAGTTTGCATGCAAAATTTTTCGATATTGACGGTATGGTGTTTATTGGATCATTTAACTTTGATCCACGTTCCGCAAATTTAAATTCGGAAGTTGGCCTTGTCGTTAAGTCTGATCGATTACAAAACGATATTTCTGCCGCATTAAACCAATATTTACCGCAAATTGCGTATGAATTAAAACTGGATGAAAACGGCGAAATCATTTGGTTAGAGCATCAAAAAAATGGAAAAACCAAAACCTATACCCATGAACCTGAAACAACTCGATTCCAACGATTTAGTATAAAAGCAGTGTCATACCTCCCGATTGAATGGATGATGTAATGACAATGTACTGCTAAATGATTAAATTGCCCTCGTCGAGGCTATTTATTGAAATAATCTGATAAGTTCGATCAAGTCAAAAACGGTCTTAGTCAGTCTCGTTCATATGAGTGCTGGCTTTTGAAAAGAACCAAACCATTGACTTCACCCAGACATTCCACTTGGCCATAATTGGCTGCTTTCAGCGCGGCTAAATGTTCCTCAACAGACATATACAACTCATGATTTTGCTGTGCATGTGGTGCATATAAATGATCACATACAAAATACACGCCTTGTGTGTTTAACAACGTTTTTACAGTCCGATGAAACTCTGCTGCATACGCCTTATGCCTCAATTCATGTAAGGCCTGATGAATAATAATCACATCAAAGGTGCTGTTTTGATTGAAGTGAAGTGATTCTTCCCAAGCAGATTGTTTGAAATCCCCTGTTATAAAATTGCATTTTAAGCGTTGCGCTGCACTTAATTTTTCTTTTGCCAAGTCATGCATAGCTTCGGAAAAATCAAATGCTGTGTAATCTATATTTGGACAATGATTGATTAAAAAATCAGCCAAATAACCTGGACCTGAACCCAGTTCAAGTACACGGGCATTCGGGTTGAAAGCCAAAATAGAGTCAACATACATTTGAAAGATGTCATAACGCCACGGTCGTTTTAGATTCACTTCAGCTGCCCACTGTTTAGCTTCGATTGGATCTTTTAAGTCTATAGGGCTGGGCACATCGTTTATGTGTATATTATTTTCGCAATGCATTTTTCTTAGACTTAATTTAGATAGATTGAATGCTATTTATACATAAAATATCTCAATAAAAGCAAAGGTTTTACTCACACTTGATGATGCTTTAACATCCACCTCTTATTTTGTTTTATCTCCCTCTAAAGTTTTCTAATGCAATTTTTTGATTTAAGCCGCCAATTTAATTTAAGTGATATTTTAACGCCTTTTACAACGCTCTCTGACCTTGGTCATCAAGAATGGTTTTTGTCGAAAGTTCGGGTTGAGCATGACTGCTTATCTGACAATGACATGATTGAAGGCCAAGCTGTACTTAAATCTAATCACAATATCCAAATTGAGTTGGAATGGTTAATTCAAGATACAGGTCATGAATTACAGCTTTTATTTAAAGGCATTGAAACTGCAGCTAGCGAAGAAACTTTGGTGATCGTGAAAGGTGCGCAAATTGTAGATGATGCAAACAAAAAAGTTTCATCTGAGACACTGAGTTTATGGATCGATGGCACTTTACTACCTATGCTGCCTCATATTCGCAAAGAAATTAAAGCGCGTTTAAACCTTTGGGATTATGTTGAATATGATGGCTAAGGAATTGGTGTTTATCCATTATTAAGATGCCACCTTTTAATCATTGAATGTTTGCCTGTTTAAATGAGACAAAAATTTCAAGGTATCTCACAATAACGCAAACTTCCCTAAAGTAAGCCTATATCTTTAAATAAGCTTTGATAGGCTTCGGCTTTTTTTTCCAGTGCTAGTGGATAAGCTCTAGATGATGATGGCATACGGTATAAAGTCAAATCGCTGCCTGCAAATTCGGTATGAACAGCATGCCCAATGTGTGGTTTTTCCGTATTTTCTGGCATAGAGAGCATTAAAGTATCAGTCGCTTTGTCTCCTGTCGTCATAATACTATGGCAATTAGGCATCTGCGTAAGAAGCTTCGCAATATCGGTTTGCTGATGGATCTGTAAAAACTTGTCTGACGCATTGCCTTTCAAACGAATCACTTGATAGGCCGTATCAAAAATGCCTATGCCTATTTCATTTAAAAAATCTCGAATGAGCTGTTCTTTAAAAGTTTTGCTCTCTAGATTGAGAAAATGATTTTTATCCTGAAAAAAACATAGGCCAAAGATTTTCCACATGTCATTTTGAAAATTTGGATAGTAAAAATCCATCTTCCAGCGTGTTTTAGGTGGCGGAAAACTCCCTAGCATCAAGAGTTTCCCATTTGCTGGCAAAAATGGCGCTAATGGATGCGTTTCGATTTGCGGACTCGCGTCGGAAATGTCTTTGCTCATGTAGATTTAACTTCACCAAGTGATTGAATCATATATTATCTATGAAAATTGTTCAGTGATTTGTTTTGCTATTTTTTCAGCCCATAACTGATAAATTTCTTTACTCGGGTGAAAGCTGTCTTTGGCCATTTTTAATTTTTTTTCACGATACTCGTGTAAATCGTATTGAATTAATCTCATATTCGCTTGAGTATTAACATAATTTTTTAAAAGCGCATTCATCTTTTGCGAATATTGTCCAAACAACCATGACAATGGAAACGGCAAAGCTGGAAACGCATTCATTGGTGGCACACCTGAAATGATCAATAGCTGTGGATGAAACCTTTCCTCGACAGCTTGATATAAACGCTGCTGGAGCTTCAACCATTGGTCTGGCTGTTTTAAAGCTGTGACATCATTGACACCAACAGAGCTGATCACGACATTAAAGTTCTGCGTAGTGACATTGTCCAAAGCATTGATGATTTGCTGGCTGTTATGTCCCGTTGTGGCTTCAAGGCAAAAGTGAACTTGATAATCAGGCGATAAAATTTTAAGCAATTGTCCCAATAGCGCATCTGACTGATGCTCGACGCCGACACCTGCTGCTGCTGAATCACCTAGTATTAATAGCGATAATGGTCGATTACCTTGACCACTCATCCCACAACGTTCTCCCATCGGTTCTGCTAAACGTGGGGTATTTTTTTTCACACGGTAACCTTGGATCAGTAACGCAGGTAACAGCAGCAGTGTTGATACTTTGAGTAGCATAATATTTGGGTAATGATTTAAAGCTTATCGTATTCATTATTTTAAATAGTTTAAGAAACAAAGCATTGACTCTATTGTTATTTTTCTACATTTTCTTTTATTAAAAGCATCATTCTGGGGCATATTGCTAGTTTTTTATATTAATAATGATTATCATTTATTAGTTTTCATCCTACCTATTTTATTATTTCAATGAAAGAACTTTCCCCACTTTTTTTAGCTTGCTCAATTAGCTTTGCTGTTACTTCTGCTTTTGCCCAAACTCAAAATTCACCCGCTTTAACCTATACAATAGAAAAAAAACATTTTCCCTATGCTGCTGCATGTGAAGATGTCAAAGCGCAAAGCCAAATATTATTAAACCTACAACATCAGTTAAATCAAAATCCAAAACAACATGCTCAAATTATTGAAGATTTTTGGAAGCGTATAGAGCTTATAGGTACACCAATCATTGAAAACTATGATGAAAAACATGACCGTATAATTTTTTTATGGAAAGGTGCGCAGCATAATGTACGCCTTATTGGTGGCCCGAGTAATGACCATGAATGGTTAACACGCCTACCAAATACCGATATTTGGTTTAAAGAATCGATTATTGATCATCGTTATATTGGCAGTTATAGCTTTGCTGTCGACTTACCGAACTTAGAAGGTTATCTGTCAAATTATTGTCCGCATCTGAATCCTAAACTTAAAGAATCAAGAACGCAGCGTCGTGCTGTGATACAAGTACAACGCATCGATCCTTTCAACAAAAACACTTATCTCGCAAGTGATGACACATCAGGCTTACGTAATGAAAATTTTGTGGCGCTTAAAGATGCCCCGCCATTTATTGATCCAAAACAATATCCAAATGTAAAACAACCCCAATTACAAAAGTTTGTTATACACAGCAAAATTTTGAATAACTCACGTAAAATCCAAATTTACCAATCTAAAGCTAAGAAAAATCAAAGCTATATCACCGCTATATTTTTTGATGGTCAGCAATATAACGAGTTGCTGAATGTTCCAAAGGCATTAGATATATTAGTTGAGCAAGGTCAGTTACCGCCAATTCAAGCCATTTTTGTTTCTCCACCGAACGATCAGGAACGACCGAAAGAATTAACACCAAATACTAAATTTTCAGCATTTTTTAGTGATGAACTGATGCCTTGGATTCAAAAAAATGCACCTGCAAAAGTCGATTCGAAGAAAACGGTACTACTTGGGTCAAGTCTTGGCGGTTTAAGTTCAGCTTATTTAGCCTTAGAAAATCCAAATCAAATTAGTCATGTCGTACCGTTATCTGGATCATTTTGGTGGCAAAATGCGCCGACAGACCTCCCTAATGGCATGAGTAAAATCATTCGTGATAAAACCTCACAACCTAAACAGCATTGGTTTATTACTGCTAATAGTTATGAAAGCTCACGCAATAATAATGAACTGAGTATTTTAGAGACTTCGCCTATTGTTGCAGCCGACTTAAAAAATAAAGGTCATGATGTACATTACCAATCGTATATAGGCGGACATTCCTACGCGGTATGGCAAGTTGCCTTGCAAGATGCGCTCAAGCATTTTTTTGCACACAAGTAATTTATAAAAGTTTAGATCATAAAAAAGCCCTCAATTGAGGGCTTTTTTTGAAGCTAGTATTGATTTAATTCCAGCGATTTATGCGTTTAAAGGTTCCAAAATCATTGAAACGTACACCAACCTCACGCATGACTTGGTGTGCAGTTTTTGCGGTTAGATGACGAATATAAAACGGCTCTTTGACCACAAAATGGTGGATGGCATGGGTCGAACCAAAGTTAAAGCAAAATAATTGCATTGGGAACAACCACCACGGATTTAACACCTGAGTTTGTTTAATGACATCGCGTGGGTCAATATCACCAAAATAATGCATATTTGAGCTGATAAATTGTAAGCAGAAAGAACGTATAAAGTTCGGAATAATCCAAACCACAGCTAGAAAATTAATCGTTGGAATTAACTTTACTAAATTGACTGACCAACTAATACTTTGCCCTAACATTGGAGCAATACCATTCACCACATGATAAATGACAAATACATACCAAATGCCGTAATAAACAAAACTTAAGGGGAAAAATCCAGTCAATTGAGAGAACAATGCCGTTTTACGTTCTTTTTCAGGTTGTTTTTCAATGAATGTCCTAATCATCTTGAACATTTGAAATGGGCGCAAATAAACCGTCATCAATTGATCGCTAATGACCAATATACGACGTAAACCCCACGGCATGCCATTACTAATGCCCCGTTCTTCCAAATCGTATTCTGAACCTGAATACTTATGATGATTGAGGTGCAAACGACGACGTGCCCAAGGACTAATAGTATTCGGACGTGCTAACCACACCAAGGCCAACATGAGATGGTGAGCCCACGGCGTCTTTTTAAAATACATATAATGAATCAGGTCATGTTCTAATTCATGTGTCAGTGAAGCAAACATCGCCACTAAAATCACACAAGCCCATGCCGGTAAAATGCCAACAGCAAACGCCCAAGCTGAACCCAACATTCCCAGTAGCGCAAAAATAAGGATGGCTGCGCCTATAAAGTTTTGATGTTTTAAAATGGGATATTGCTGACGTAAGTCTTCACCAGCTTTCGTTACGACAGTTCTGACTTTGTTAATTCGCTGTTGATCTGTCATATCGGAAGACATAGACATAGTACAAACCTAAAAATTAATGAACAGTTGTACATTAAAGCAAAATAAAAAAAAGGAAATCGCTATTTTGAGAACAAATCATCGTCTGTTCAAATATTCAACATTTTATTTATTTTCAATATCTTATTTATAAATAATCTGAGTAATTACTCCATTTTTTCTTTGCAAAATCGGTTGCTTTTAATGTCTTTTCATCACAGGTTTTATGTATTCCTTTTTAACCTACAGAGGATGGCGAATATCATTTGAGAATAAAAAAGCCCCAATATTGGAGCTTTTTTATTATATAAAGAATTAACCTAATTTATTCACGATCTTCAACGGCAATACT
This sequence comes from Acinetobacter sp. YH12145, assembly GCF_013418335.1. NCBI lineage: Bacteria > Pseudomonadati > Pseudomonadota > Gammaproteobacteria > Moraxellales > Moraxellaceae > Acinetobacter > Acinetobacter sp. YH12145. Next base: position 167,352 of record NZ_VPCE01000008.1, read on the forward strand.
TTCATCGCAAGACCTAAAGGCAACCACGGCCATTGTGGTACATAAGCTTTAACTGGTGCTTTCTCAATGGCTTTTGCTAAAAGATGTGAACCCGTTTTTTCATCGACTTCAAATGGTAGTTTTTTCGCACCTTCATTGATCTCCGTACGAATATAACCAGGGAAAATAGTCGTTACTTTAATTGGGGTATCAATCAGCTCTGCACGAATACCTTCAGCTAGAGCAGCAACACCTGCTTTACTTGCACCATAAGCCGTTAAATGTTTAGGCATGCCGCGCATAGCACTCATTGAAGAAATCACCACCAAATGCCCTGCATTTTGGCTACGGAAAATTTCAACTGCAGCTTCGCATTGCGCCAAAGCAGAGATAAAGTTGGTTTCAACTGTGGCGCGGTTAATTTCAAAATTACCTTTACCAATACGACGGCCTTCACCAACACCTGCGTTGACAATAACACGGTCAATACTGCCAAAATCTGCTTTAAAGGCACGGAACACTTCAAACACTTGATCGTAATTTGTGACATCGAGGGTTTTCGCAATCACTTTGATGCCATATTGGCTTTCCAGTTCATTTTTTAGCGTTTCTAGACGCTCTAAACGACGTGCACAAATGGCTAAGTTGTAGCCTTTTTGTGCAAACTCGCGTGCCATTCCTGCACCAATCCCTGAGCTTGCACCTGTAATTAAAATTGTTTTAGCCATGATAATTCCTTTGTTTATCTTAGATCCAAGTTAATAAATTTGGATCAACTGCTTTTATAAAATGATGTTCATTTAAACTGAGTAATTGCGGTTCATTTCCAACCAAACGCAGTGTTGTCATACTGGTATTGGCAATGGCCCAATTAAGTGCAAATGTTTTTTCAGGACTCAGCCCTAAAATTTTACCGACTGCAACCGAGATCACTCCACCTGAACTAAACACAACGGCATAACGTGGTTTGGTTTCAGCCAGTTGAGTGCATAACTTTTCTAGCGCTGTTTCGACTCGATTTTTAAAATGTGGCCAAGATTCATCGTATTCATGATGAAATTCTCCGCGTGTCCAACGTTCAATGGCACCTTCAAAAATTTTAGATAAATAAGCACGCGGGTTTTCATGCTTAGATACATCTTCTTTTAATAAATGCGGCTGGTTAAATCGAGGTTCATACTGAGCAAAAACTTGCTGATGATTAAATTCATTCCATGCGTTATCTGTATCAACTTGTGCTTCTGGAAAGCATTCAGCCAATGCAAGATTGGCTGTTTGTTGATGACGTTGCATGGAGCCTGCAACTACATAAGGACTTTCTTTTAAAATACGGTCGAAATACTGTCCCAGCACCTTAGCCTGTAGCTCGCCGTTGGGAGAAAGCTTGTCATAGCTTTCTGCACCAAAAGAAGCCTGACCGTGCCGAATTAAATATATCGTGGTCATTTCCCTAAAATATCCTTCATTTTTTCAATATATTTTTGTGCCACGTCATTGGCTTCAAGTTTTTGCAAACCAATAAGTTTTAATGCACGAATATGTAAAGCATGGATCACAATCCAAAAATCTTTAAATGCCGGATTATTGGTTTGTTTGTGGTAAAAGCGATAATAAATTTGCTGTGCAATTACCGCTAAACGGAAAATACCGAACACTTCATAAAAGGTCCAATTGTCCGTTTGAAGACCAGTTTTTTCTAAGTAATATTCAACGACTTCTTTACGGCTAAACATTCCTTTCAAGTTGGTCGGCTGACGGCGTGTGGCTTTAAAAATTGCGTTATCACCACTTTCAACCCAATACGCCAAAGCCGAACCTAAGTCCATCAATGGATCACCAAGCGTTGCCATTTCCCAATCCAATACGCCAATCACTTGGGTAGGATCATTTGGATCTAATATCACGTTATCAAAACGCCAATCGTTATGAATTACACAGGTTTTAGAGTCAGCAGGAATATTGTCTTTAAGCCAATTCCGAACATATTTAAAAGAAGGAACATTTAAGGTTTTGGCTTTTTCATAACGCGCGTCCCAACCTTCCACTTGACGACGACAGTATCCGTCGCCCTTACCTATTTTTTCTAAAGCGGTGCCTTCATAAGGCACTTGATGCAGTTCAATTAACTTATCGATGACGTTGGTACACAACGCTCGAACTTGAGTTTCATCAAAATTAATTTCTTTGGGTAAGTTTGCACGTGGAATGATGCCTTCTACACGCTTCATTACGTAGAAATCACAGCCAATCACTGATTCGTCCTGACATAGCGCCACCATCTCAGGGAGTACAGGATAAAATTCAGATAATGCCTTCTGTACATTATATTCACGTGCCATATCATGTGCAGACTTGGCTTTGGTGCCTTTTGGAGGACGACGTAAGATTAAATCAGCATTGTCGTATTTTAAGCGATAAGTCCAATTTGACGCGCCACCTGAATATTGAGTGACTTCTACAGGCCCTTCTATTTCAACGCCATGTTCAATCAACCAATTTCCTACAGCACGGACATCCAGTTCTTCACCCTCACGAACTGAACCGCCTACATCGATCACTGACATGCTTTTCTTCCTAAACTTGAATCTATCATGATGATAAAAATATAATTTTCTATAGTTTTATAGCATGGACAACTCGGGGTTGCCATGCCAAATATGTGACTACAACTTGTTTATTTTTTACGGCGGCTGCTGTAACCGCGTTTCGCCAACTCTAATTTTGCAATCATGCCTTTATGCACTTCATCAGGGCCATCGGCCAAACGCAGTGAACGTGCTTGCGCAAAGAAACCTGTGAGCGGTGTATCTCGAGAAACTCCAGCACCACCGTGGATTTGAATCGCCATATCGACAACTTTTTCTAAGACACTCGGCGCAACTACTTTAATTGCAGAAATCTCGGTTAATGCAGCCATATTCCCTAGAGTATCCATTTTATATGCTGCATAAAGGGTCAGTAAACGTGCCTGATCAATCGCAACACGTGCTTCTGCTACGCGTTCTAAATTGCCACCGAGTTTTAAAATTTCTTTACCAAAAGCAGTACGGCTCATACCGCGGTCAATCATCAGTTCTAGCGATTTTTCGGCAGCACCAATACAACGCATACAATGATGAATACGGCCTGGGCCTAAACGACCTTGTGCAATTTCAAAACCTTGACCTGCGCCGCCAATGAAGTTTGCAACAGGAACACGAACATTTGTGAAGCTAATTTCACCATGTCCATGTGGCGCATCATAGTCGCCAAACACAGGTAACATACGTTCGATTTTGACTCCAGCAGTTTCAACAGGTACTAAAACCATAGAATGCTGATGGTGACGGTCTTTGCTTTCATCAGGTGTATGCGCCATAAAAATAATGATTTTGGCATTTGGATCACCTAAACCTGAAGACCACCATTTACGGCCATTTAACACAATTTCGTCGCCTTCAACGACAGCTGTAGCTTCCATATTGGTGGCATCACTTGAAGCAACAGCAGGTTCTGTCATACAAAATACTGAACGGATTTTGCCGTCCAGTAATGGTGTTAACCATTGCTGCTTTTGTTGTTCCGTGCCATAACGCCAAATCACTTCCATATTGCCGCTGTCAGGTGCATTGCAATTGAATACCGTAGGTGCAAGTAAGCTACGGCCTGAAAGTTCTGCGATGTGCGCATATTCTTGTACAGATAAGCCTTGCCCAAGTTCAGAACAAGGTAAGAACATATTCCATAAGCCCGCAGCTTTGGCTTTATCTTTTAAGACCTCTAACTGTGCCGGCCATTGCCATTTGGTCCAATCGCCACCTTGGTTCAGCTCATGAACTTCTGCCCAAAACTCAGTTTCTACAGGCTCAATTTCATCTTTAATAAATTTTTTTGTTCTTTCAATATAATCTTGTGCACGTGCAGAAAGTTCAAACATGACAACATCCTTTAAATATTATGTTCTTTACGCTTTACAACACCATAACCTGAAATCTAATATGAACAAAATGATTTAATTCAATAGATGAACATGAATAGTATTCATAAAAATACCGTCATCGATATGGGTGTTTTCCACCGTATGGATATCAATTTATATCCACTGTATATCGCAATTTATGAACAAAAAAGCATTTCAAAAGCTGCAAAAATTTTGTGTATTACTCAGTCTGCAGCGAGTCATGCACTTCAACGGTTAAGACAACATTTACAAGATGACTTATTTGTACGTGCTGGAGCAAAAATGCTTCCGACGCCATTTGCCGAGCAGATTTATCCTGTAATTAAAAATGCGCTTATTGCGATTCAAAGTATTTCTATCCAAAAACAACAATTTACTCCTTCAATGGTACAGAGCTTGAAAATTGCGGTACATGATGAAATTGAACCGATCATTTTTCCCAAGTTAGTTGAACACTTTCAACAGCAACAGTTTCAGATCCAATTTTCCAGTATCAAATTAGATCGCAAAACCATTGTGGCTGATCTTGCTGCACAGCAAATCGATTTTGCGATTGACCTTGAGCAAAACTTTGGTGAAAAGATCAATTTTCAAACCTTGGTTGAAGACCAATTCGTGATTTGTAGTCAACACCCTAAGATGGATGAGTCTATTTATCTTTCTGCTCCTCACATTGGGGTTTCTTCCCGACGTGCAGGTGTATTAGTCGAGGATATTTATTTAAACCGTAAAAAACACTCCAGAGAGATTTTTTTACGCTGTCAGCATTACTCTACTGCGCTACAAATTTTGGCACAGCAACCCAAGGCAATATTGACGATTCCACAAAATATTTTGACGCACTTACAGGTTGCTCCCGAACTGAATATTTTTGATGTACCTGTAGACTTGCCGAAAATTAAACTAGGGATGTATTGGCATAATGATTTGGAATTAAATTCACGGCATGTTTTTTTGCGAAGCGAAATTTCTAAAATTTTTTCTTAGGCTATTTTTATGATGATATATCATCTTGCTTAGGCTATTTACATGGATTTAGATTGAATTTTGCGTGATGAAACGTGCTGTATATTTATAGATCAAATGTTGATTATTTAAGGTATTTTTAACTGACCGTCGGTTTATTCGACAGCCATAAATCATGAGTTCTTATAAAATCTAAACTCCTGTTTTTATGCGATATGACCTCGTTCATATCAATGTGTATGCTTTCAAATCTCTCCGCGAATTGGCTCATGGGTTTAGGTGCAGTACTGTGCCTGATCACAGTCTATGTTCTTTATAAAGTCACCATTTTCTTAAAGGATTTTTTTCAACCCTTTAAGAAAGGAAAATCTTACCTCTGCCGTGTATCCGATATTAGTGATGGCGATACCCTCACCTGCTATCGGATGAATCTGAGACGTTCTAAAACCAAACTTCGCTTTGCTTATGTGGATGCGCCAGAATCGACACAAGCCTACGGTAAAGAGTCAGCCCGCCTGATCAAATCTATGGTTTACAAGAAATTTGTCCGCGTAAAAATCACTGATGTAGACCGTTATGGCCGCTGCGTTGGGGTTATTTATCGCTATCGTAAATGCATGAATGAAGAAATGGTAAAACGTGGTGCTGCGTGGGTGTACGAAGAATACATCCGTGACCAAAAGCATTTGCACTATATGATGAATTTACAAAGTAAAGCACGTAAACAAAAGAAAGGTTTGTGGAAAGCCAGTCGTCCAATGCGCCCTAAAGAGTATCGTAAATTACATAAATAACAGACCACAGTGCAGCATGGCTAAGGAATATTTGATGACTTAGCCATGTCTAATATTTGACCTTTTTTTAGTTCGCTATACAATAATGCTGCCCTTTGGGGCATAGAAAATACATTAGATAATTAAAATTGGAATAATAATGACTGAACTTACTTCAAGCGAATTGAATCCGTTTCAACAAGATCAAAATATTCAGCCTCAAATTCAAAAAGCCGATCATCCACTGTCTCCTGAAGGACGTTTTGGCCGCTTGTCCTATTTAGCGTGGTTATTTATCATTAGTATGATTTATACCTGCCTATTGGGCATCAGCGTCGCGCTAGGTCTTTTTGCATTTTTCAATTCAGCAGAACGTAGTATTGAAGCACTTTTTAATTCATTTTTAGGACTCAGTGCGATCGCTCTCATTGTCGTTTCCATTATTGCAATGTTTGTCGCAATGATCTGCATTACGATTCGTCGTTTACATGATCTAAATAAAAGCGGTTGGCTCTGTTTAATTTTTCTCATCCCACTGGTCGGAACCATCTTTAGCATTTATGTGATGGCTGCAAAAGGCACCGAAGGTGAAAATAAATATGGCATAAAACGTCCAACGGAACAAACAGAGAAAGTTATTGGGTCATTGTATCTGATCTTGATGATTGTTTATTTATTGGTCATGATCCCATTGATGTTCAATATGCAAAGTATGATGAACAATTTAGAACAAGCGCAATTACAAGAACAAGCGATGATGTCTGAAGGTGAACCTGAATTAACGGATGAACAAATTGCGGCTTATTTAGAGCAAGCTGAATCAGAAGGTGAAGAACTTGCTTATGCAGATGGTGAAAGTGTAGAAATTTCAGAAAATGCAGACAGTTCAGCGGAAGATGCTGCAATTGCAGCTGCAGAAGCTTCTGTAGAATAAACACGTATTATTTAAGGTATCATTCAACGATATGCATTGAACGATAAGCTTTAAATGAAATGTTATGCAAAAAAACCTGTGTGCGCACAGGTTTTTTTATACCTGTTATTTATGCTTTAAGTTGTTCACTTGAATTCAAAATAAATTAGACGTAAAGTTGCGATAATTTAGTTACCCTAGTTAACTATAATGAATACCTCATTAGGTTTCCGCTCTTCACTTCTACGCTGTGCGCGTTTGATGAGTGATGAAATCAACACAATTTTATTGCCCTATCAATTGAACTATTCGCTTTGGCAAGTCATGTTTGTCATCCGTGAAAAAAACGCTTGTACATCTATTGAAATGGCTGAATATTTAAACGTATCCAAGCCATCCATCACTAAGCGTGTCAAAATTCTTGCGCAGATGGATATTTTGAGTCATGTACAAACTGACGATAAACGTCAAAAGAAAATGATGCTCAGCGAGACTGGACGTGAGTTATTTCAGCAATGTGCAAAAGACATAGATGCCTTTGAGCAGCGCCTGATCGCGCCATTAGCTAGCCAAGATATCCAACACTCCATTCAAATTTTACACCGTGTCATGCAAGAACTTGAACACAGAAATGTAGGTGATGATCATGCAAGATAAAGCACCACTTTGGACTCGAAATTTTATTTTAGTCAGCGCCATTAACTTCCAATTGGTTTTAACCTTTTATCTCTTGGTTGTGGTGATCGTGGGCTATGCGGTGGCTGAATTGGGTGCGACTACAGCCCAAGCAGGTTTAGTTTCAGGCTTGTTCATTGTCGGCACATTGGTCGGGCGTTTATTGGTGGGTAAGTTCCTAGAACGTTTTGGTCGTAAAACAACACTGATCGTTGGTTTAATTGGCTTTTTAGTCTTTTCTGGTTTTTACTTCATTCAGTTTGGCGTCGGCATGTTGCTTTTCATACGCTTTATGCATGGCTTTATGATGGGTATTGCATCAACAGTGCTGGGTACCTTAATTGCCCAAATCTTACCAGCGACACGTCGCGGTGAAGGCATTGGCTACTACAGCATGAGTAGTACTTTAGGTACAGCTATTGGGCCATTTCTTGCCATTTGGATGATGTTACACATTGGTTATCACGCGATTTTTATCGTTTCTACGATTATCGCATTGAGCTGCCTATTGGTTGCCTTGCTGATTCAAGTGCCCGATTTACCCAAAATCAATAAACCCCTCGATACTGTTGAAGCCGTCAAAAAACCGAGTTGGATTGCTCAATTTGTAGAACCTAAAGCATTACCGATATCATTCATCATGCTTTTCGCTTCAATCTGCTATTCAGGTGTTTTATCTTTCATTAACTTCTATGCCAAAGAAATCGATTTAGTTGAAACAGCCTCGTTTTTCTTTTTGATGTATGCCATTGCGATTTTAATTTCTCGCCCATTTACCGGCCCGTTGATGGATCGTAAAGGTGAAAATATTGTGATCTACCCTGCTTTTGTGATTATGGGCGTAGCATTGGTACTGCTCAGTATCACACAGAGTTCATGGATGCTTTTACTTTGTGCCGGCTTACTTGGACTCGGTTATGGCAATATTCAGTCGGTCTGCCAAACAGTTGCCGTGAAAAGTGCACCGCTTGAACGTATGGGCTTTGCCACTTCGACTTTCTTTATCTTTTTGGATGCAGGCTTAGGCTTTGGACCATACTTTATCGGTAAATTGCTCGACCATATTGGTTACTCACAATTGTATTTGTATAGCGCATTTGCTGCCTTTGCATGTATGGGTGCCTACTACATTTTACATGGTCGTTATGCCGTTCGAACCGCTTAAACTGTATTTAAACATCAAATCGTCGGCTGAAACGTCGACGATATTCTAAGGGGCTCAGCCCCGTTTTTTTCTGAAATAACCGTCGAAATGAGCTTGGGTCACTATAGCCAACCTCTCGCATAATCAGATCTAAAGCATGTCCCGTTTCTTCTAAACGCTTTCGTGCAGCTTCAATCCGTATCGATTGTAAGTATTGATTCGGTGGAATATCCAAAGCCGTTTTAAAATGTCGAATCAATGTCCTCGTTGTCACATTAAACTGCGCTGCAAGTTCATCTAAGACAATATTTTCATGATAATGCTGTTCTAACCAATCTTGAACTTTTTGCACCAAACCATCCTGATGCGGTTTAGATATTTTCAATAATGAATAGGACAACTGACTATCACGACGATAATCCAGTACAAATGATTTTGCCGTATGGATTGCCGTTTCAAAACCATAAAAACGTTCTATTAGGTGTAGTCCCAAATCAAACCATGCTAAGCCGCCGCCTGCACAGTAAATATTTTGGTCATGGCTAATGAGCTGATCTGCATTCAGTTTGACCAAAGGATAGCGTTCACGAAACATTTGCTGAAAGCCCCAATGCGTCGTTGCCTGCTTACCATCTAAAAGCCCTGCTTCCGCCAGAAAAAAATTACCCGTACAATTTCCTGCGATCATTCCGCTCTGCACTTGCTGAGTTTTTAATAACTCGATCAGCGCTGAATTTTGCGCTAAAACATCTAAAATCGCCGCGCCTATCGTTGGAACAATGATGATATCTGCATCTGTTATTTCAGAAAATGCTAAATCTGCATAAAGCTTGATGCCATTAATACATTGCACAGCTTGACCATGTTGTGAGGCGATTTTAACCTGAAATAGCCGCTGCACATTTTGTTTTTGAATCCGGTTCCAACTGACTCCCGCCATTGCGAAGAGATCAACAACCCCAGTAATCGCGGAAGCCAAAGCACCATCAAATGCTAAAATTATGATTTTCTTCATTTAAAGTTCAAATTATCAAAATGTCATTTTTAACTTATTAAGTGTCATTATTGACAATTCTATATCTAAAAATCAACTGCTAGGCTTAAGCCATAAAATTCGACCCGATTAGAGATTGATCAATGGCGCAGTTAATCAATGACAAAGATTTAAATTTTTTGCTATTTGACGTGTTTAAAGCGCAAGACTTAACGCATTACCCACGTTTTGCTGAGCATGATGCTGAAACCTTCAAAAGCATCCTAGAAACTGCACAAGGTATTGCTCAAGACTTTTTTGCACCACATAACGCAACAGCCGATCAAAACGAACCTACGTTTGATGGTCAACAGGTTAAAACCATTGCAGAAGTCAAAACGGCATGGAAGCAATTTGCAGATGCCGGTCTACTTTGTGCACAGCATGATTATGATGCAGGCGGTATGCAACTTCCGACTTTGATTAACATGGCTGCAAATGCTTATTTCATGTCAGCAAATCCATCGTCAGTGGCTTATTCATTTCTAACCGCTGCGGCTGCAAATGTGATTCAAGCTTTCGGTACGACTGAACAAAAAGATATGTTTGTACCACATATGTTCAATGGTCGTTTTGCAGGAACGATGGCCATGACTGAACCTGATGTGGGTTCATCTTTAGGTGATTTGACCACAAAAGCTATACCGCAAGCCGATGGTACCTACCTCATCAAAGGCCAAAAGATGTTTATTTCAGGGGGTGACCAAGACATCACTGAAAATATCGTCCATTTGGTCCTTGCTCGCATCCAAGATGCACCTCAGGGCGTAAAAGGTATATCTCTGTTTATTGTTCCGAAGTTTAAAACCCTGAGCGATGGTTCACTTGCAGGCGCCAATGACGTTCAACTGGCTGGCTTATTACATAAAATGGGCTACAGAGGTACAACATCGACAGTACTGAGCTTTGGTGAAAAAGACCAATGTACAGGCTATCTGATTGGTGAAGCAGGTGCTGGTCTTAAATATATGTTTAAGATGATGAATGAAGCACGAGTCGGTGTCGGCTTAGGTGCAGCCATGATTGGATACCGTGGCTATTTAGAGTCACTCGAATATGCCAAAAACCGTCCACAAGGTCGCTTAGTATCAGATAAAAATCCTGCCTCAAAACCTGTCAATATTATTCAACATACAGATGTTAAACGGATGCTTTTGGCACAAAAATCCTATGTGGAAGGCGCACTCGCATTATGCCTATTTGCTGCACGATTAATTGATGAACATCAAGCCGCTAACAATGAAGACAGCGCGTTGTTATTAGATTTGATTATCCCTGTCGTCAAATCATTCCCTTCCGCCTATGGACCAAAAGCCAATGATTTAGCCATTCAAGTTTTAGGTGGTGCGGGCTATACCCGTGAATATCCACTTGAACAATGCTATCGCGACAATCGCTTAAATCCGATCCATGAAGGTACATTTGGGATTCAGTCTTTGGATTTATTGGGTCGTAAGCTTTGGCAGCACAACAGCAAAGGTTTGATGCTGTTACTACAACGTATGCAAAATACGATTGATCAAGCTCAACATCCAAAAACGGAAGCGCTTGCAGCGATTTTTTCAGCGCATTTAAACACGGTGAAGAAAACCACACAAAGTTTGGGACAAGTCCTCGCCCAAGGTCGTGTCGATCAGGCGCTGGGTAATTCTGCATTGTATCTAGACATGATGGGCAAAGTCATCATTTCATGGCTATGGCTTGAAATGGCTAATCAAGCTCTAGTGAAATTTGAACATTCAGATTTAGCTGAAGATCAACAATTCTTAGCCGGTAAATTACAAGCCGCGCAATATTTTATCCGCTGGGAATTACCTGAAATAGAGCACCAAGCCAAGTTATTGCTAGAACTTGATGATACTTGCCTCAACATGCAAGAAAGTTGGTTCTAGTCACCCGTTTAGCTCAGTCCTCAATGGGCTAATCTGGACAAGGTTTTCACGGATGAAAATCTTGTCCAACCCTATCTATCTCAATAAAACTGCAATAAAAAAAGGAACTTAGATTTCGTTCCTTTTTTATCAGGATTGAGTGCTATACGCTGCAATTATTGGAAGACTTTAAAACGAGCAGCATCATCCATATAACCTTTTTCTTTCGCTTCACCTTCCACTGAACCAAAAACCAATTGAGCACGAAGTTTCCAATGCGCAGGAATGTCCCATTCAGCATGCACTTGTTCATCCACAATTGGGTTGTAATGCTGTAGTGATGCGCCTAAACCTTCGGTATGCAATGCGGTCCAAGTCGCAAATTGGGCAATGGCAGTTGAATGTTCGGCCCAAATCGGAAAGTTTTCTGCATAAGAAGGAAACTGTGCTTGTAGGCCACTGACCACATCCAAATCTTCAAAGAACAGAACTGTACCTAAACCTGCTGCAAAACTTGCCATTTTAGCCGTCGTCTTCGCAGCATTTTCTTCATCTTTCGCATAAGATTTTAATTTGTCAGCGACTAAGCCCCAAAATTTTTCGCTTTCAGCATTAAATAAAATAACAGCACGAGAAGATTGTGAGTTAAATGAAGATGGGCTTTGTTTAATCGCTGTTTGGATCAAATCAGTTAAATATTCTGTGCTTTGGCTTACATTGTCCCCAATAGCATAAATAGTGCGACGTTTGCTTATCAGGTCAATAAACTGATTTGACATATAAAATGGTCCTTTAAAATAAAATGTGCAGATGAGTCAGAAACATTTGGAATGATAAGTATCGCGACTTTCCAAATGTTGGAATGCTTCTATTGCTTGATGGGTCACTATGAAACAGTCACTTGTCGAAGTAAATCTGAAGTTCTGCTGTACATATAAAAAATCCTCCTAAGCGGAGGATTTTTCGACTAAAACCTTATGAAGTTTAGAATTTTGCTTCTAGCACATTCGCTGACACTTTGTTTTTCCAAAGCTCACGTAAAGTCGGTAGATAGAATTTTTCACCTAGCTCAACCAACTCTGCATCAATCAAACCATGAACTTCGTGCATGAATAGATAATCTAGTTCAACAGTTTGTAATTTTGACTGTGCTTTTTTATATTCTTTGCGCTTTTGCTGTGCTTTTTTTACCAAGTTATCTGCATAAGCACGGTCTTTATATTGGGCAATAGCATTCAAACGTAGTTCGATTACGCCCCAACCACTGAGTAGCAATTTAAATTTTTCAAAATCTGTCGTTGTCGATTCCCAGCTCATTTCTTCTAGATTTTCATTTTCAGGCAAAACTGGTAGCAAAAGCTCCATAACACTTGGGAAAATCTTTTTAAAATTCAAAACAAATTTAACAGGATGCTCGCCCGGATAGTCTTTAAATTGAACGTTCTTTTGGACATCTGTCAAATAGATGGTGAGCATTAGGGGAAATCCTTAAATAAAACACTGTCTTGCAAATATTTATTCAAACAAATGTCAAATAGCAACGAAAACAGAAAAAGAAAGGCATTTTAACAAGTGTGCCAATGAATTCAAAGCCCAATCCAATGAATTGCTCGCTTAATCATCAGGCCTTTCTTCATTTTGTTCGTTCCCCTATTTTTAATAAATCGTCTGGTTTCTATACATACATTTCAAGATGAATATGAATCCAAAGAATCTGTGTTAGGCAATAACTAGTTGAAAAATAATTCAATCATATATCCAATAAAAAGAGAGGCTGAATATGAATCAGCCCCTCTTTTTATTTTCAAACACTCTAGATGAATGATCTCAAAACAATTTATTTGGTATTGGGTGAAACCATTTGCTCAGGACGAACCACTTCATCAAATTGCTCTGCAGTGACTAAACCGAGTTCTACCGCAACTTGTTTTAGAGTTTTACCTTCTTTATATGCAGTTTTAGCAACTTTTGCAGCATTTTCATAACCAATTACAGGATTGAGTGCCGTAACTAACATTAATGAATCATGTAAGAAATGATCGATTTTTTCACGGTTTGGCTCAATGCCTACTGCACAGTGGTCATTAAAGCTATTACATGCATCGCCGAGGAGTTGAATAGATTGCAATAAGTTAAAGGCAATAACAGGCATAAACACGTTTAATTCAAAGTTACCCGATGCACCGGCAACATTAATGGTTGTGTCATTTCCAAGTACTTGAGCAACCACCATTGTCATGGCTTCACTTTGAGTTGGATTGACCTTACCTGGCATGATGCTTGAGCCTGGCTCATTTTCTGGAATGCGTAGCTCACCAAAACCACAGCGTGGGCCACTGGCTAACCAACGCACATCATTAGCGATTTTATTTAAACTTGCAGCGAGTGTTTTTAACGCACCCGACGCAAATACAGCTGCATCACGTCCTGCAAGTGCTTCAAATTTATTGGGCGCAGTTACAAATGGCAGACCCGTTTGTTTCGCAAGTTCTGCTGCTGCTTTTACAGCATATTCAGGATGTGCGTTGAGACCTGTACCCACCGCTGTTCCGCCTAGTGGTAATTCATACAGCCCTTCTAAAGCTTGATTTAAACGCTTCAAACCATGATCGAGCTGTGAAACATAGCCGCTAAACTCTTGGCCTAATGTTAAAGGCGTTGCATCCTGTAAATGTGTACGGCCAATTTTAACAATATCTTTAAAATCGTTAGATTTAGCTTCTAAGGTATTACGCAGTTTTGTTACTGCAGGAATTAAAAGCTCATTGATTTGTAGACTTGCAGCCACATGAATTGCGGTTGGGAATGAATCGTTGGTCGATTGCGCACGATTGACATGATCATTTGGATGGACAGGTTTTTGTGAGCCCAACGGATTACCCAGTTTTTGATTGGCAATATTGGCAATTACCTCATTACAGTTCATGTTACTTTGCGTACCTGAACCCGTTTGCCAAACTACCAGTGGAAATTGTGCATCCCACTGCCCTGAGATCACTTCTTCGGCTGCATTGACGATATAACCAGAAAGTTCCTGAGGGATTTGACCCAATGCTGCGTTAGTAATCGCTGCTGATTTTTTGACGAGACCCATTGCACGAATCATTGGACGTGGTAAACGTTCACCACCAATTTTAAAGTTTTGCAAACTACGCTGTGTTTGTGCACCCCACATCGCATCGCTAGGTACTTCAACATCGCCCATTGTGTCATGTTCAATACGTGTTTGCATAAATGACCTCATATCCTTATCTATAAAACTTGAACGTCTATGCAGAATTAAACTCTGCTGATAAATACAGTTTAGGTAACTTGTTTAGTCTTGTAAATAATAACCATTATCAACTATAAGTGTTTTATTTGATAATCTTTATCGTGATTTTATAAAGAAAATCATGCACGACGATTAAATTTACCCAATACAAGACGAGTTAATTCCCTCTTAATGTTTGTTGATAGAAACGCCATTCATCTTCTAGCATTTTCTTTAAATCTTGTTCAGGCTGCCAATCAAAAGTACTTTTCGCTTTCTGTGTACTTGCCCCAAGCTGGTCATATTCATGGCTTGGGTAAAAACTAGATTCGACCGTCTTAATCTCGGCCTTTGTCACTTCTGAAAGCGTATCTAATAGTTGCTGTATCGAAACCAACTCACCTGAAATATTAAAGGCCTCACAGGCGAATTGCTGCTGCGACAACCATTGCAAACATTGCCACACCGCCTTACAGCAGTCGAGTACATGCAAGAAACTCCGTTCCACAGTACCATCTTCAGTTTTAGCTTGTTTGCGAAGTTCAATAAAGTCTCGTTGTAAAGCCCCGACTTGCATCGCAAGCGGCACAATATTTTTTGGCAATGGCGCAACAAACTCACCTAAAACTGCATGTTCGAATGCACCTGCGACGTTTCCTAAACGCAAAATCGCAATTTTCCACTCATTATCAGTACGTGCCGTATCCCGTATAATTTCTTCCACCATTTGTTGAGATTTCACATAGGGATTTGGATAAGTAAAATTGATTTCTGTGTCTTCTGTTAAATCTGCCGAAGACTGACCATATACCGCCAAACTTGATAAATGGATCAGTGTTCGTACACCTGTTCGCTGCATTGCACGCAGCAAACTCATGATACAACTGACATTATCATTATAATATTCAAGTGGTTTAAGGACGGATTCTTCCAATGACTTAAAGCCTGCCGTATGAATGACAGCATCGACGGTATATTGTTCAAATACTTTATTGAGTGCGGGAGTATTGCGAATATCGAGTTTGACAAAAGGCACATACATGCCTGAAATAAATTCTAGTCGTTCAAGTGTTTGTAAATTTGCATTGGATAAATTATCCACAATAATGACTTCTTGACCTTGAGCCATTAAACTCAAGGCTATATGTGAACCTATAAAGCCTAAACCACCAGTCACTAAAATCATTGTTTAGATACTCCTTATAGTTATCAAGCTTTTACAACTCTTTGGCATCATCTTGGTGTCGTCACCAACTTATCTACAGATCTAAATTTTGAAACTTCGCCTCAGCATTTTTCATGAGCCGAACAATCTGCAAGAGCATTCTAGTTTTATCTTACTGCTTTAGAATTTTGACTGTGTTGCAGTTATGGATATTAACTGTATTTGATTTACGACAAATGACCTCGCTAGCGATTCATTTTGAAGACAACACAATTATTCGTGGCATTTGAGTGAACGCGTTTAGAAGAAGATATTTAAAAATAATCGCACTAGAAAGCATATTTCACAGCAATAAAAAGTATTAGAAGTAATCTACTCGAATGAGCAAATGGAATTGAGCAGTCTGACTATTTTTGAGGTCGAGAAGCAGGATGTGAACGCCAGATGAATCATCATAAATATTCATCTGGCAAGATGTTGGCAATGTAACTGTAACAGCAGCAAAAGTTTGTAATCGCAAATATCTAGCAAACTTAATTTAGCGGATATAGCCTTTTTTAATCATGGCTGAGAATAGGAACTCGTAAACTTTTAAGATCATGCTCACCAAATAAGACCCATATTTTCGCCATAAAGACAGTCCAACAAAATTCAGCAAAACCGCAATGATCAGCGCTCCCGCCATATCCATTGGATAATGCACACCTAAATAGACTCTCGACCACGCCACAAGAAAAGCGAAAGCTAGAAATACATAGCCGACAGCTTTTTGCTTTGAAAAAATATAAGAAAATGCAATCGTACTAAAAAACAGCATGTGATCACTCGGGAATGATCCATTCGGTGAATGTTCTATAATCGTGCGTCCAACATCCAAGACAAATGGTCTAGGATAGTAAAAGAAACTTGAAATCACTTGGCTGATTAGAAATGCGACAATTGTAAAAACAGTGGCTTTAACGATTTGTTTTTTGGTGTCAAAACTGCCTTTAAACCAAGCCAAAAACATCAAAAGAATCACGATATAAAATAGATCATTGGCTATAAATATGGCAAAAGAAATAGTGAAATCTAAAGCATTGTCCGAAGCATTGATTGAATTAAATAAACTTAAATTAAATTTCTCTATATTCATGAGATGGTTTAAAAAATGAAAAGATCATAGCACTCTGCAAAATCAAAAATTGCGTTTTATTCATATAAAGATTTTTCAGTATGTAACCGCACAGTTTATTTATGAAAAGTGTTAGCTTGAGGCTGAATCCAAAATAAACCAAAAGTTATATTTGAAGAAAAATTGGCAATGACTTCGCTGCCTAAATAAGCAAAACTTTGCAAATATTCAGATCATTGAGTAAATCATTGTATACTAGCTTTTTCTTCTGAACTCAGAACAAACTGTCGATCTAGACCGTTTATTCATTTAGTGAATTTCGATGAGTACTCTATTACTAATTACCTCCTCACCCACTTCGATATTGGCTTGGCATGCTTTGGGTCTTGCCCAAGCGCTGAAGCAGAAAGGCGAAAACTTTCGGGTTTTTTTCTATCAAGATGGTGTAAATGTCGCAAATGCCTTGCAATGGGTGCCAGATGATCAACGCAATTTCAGTAGTGAATGGCAAAAACTCGGCATTCGTTTACCTGTTTGCGTAAGTGCAGCTCTCGCACGTGGGATCACAGATCAGGAAAATGCACACCGTCACAATATTCAGCAACATAATCTAGCTGAGCAATTTGAACTTGTGGGCCTAGGCGAACTTGCCGATGCCGTACAAGCTGCTGACCGTTTATTGCAATTCTAAAAATTTTATTGCCGCGCATTTGTAGCATTGAAAAGGAAAATTACGTGAAATCTGTACTGGTTGTTTTAACCCATGCAAATCTTGCAAGCTTACAAGTACATGAAAGTCTTTCTGCGACCATGGTGCTTGCAACCTTCGGTTGTAACGTAAAAGTGTTGCTCAAAGATGCTGCGCTAAGCTTACTTCAAGCCGAACAAGAGTTTAGTCAACTCAAGCATGCATTTAAACTCGCATCCAACATGGTTGATAGCTTTGAGTTTTATGATCTCACCCCGATTTATATTGAACAAAAAAATTCACAGCATCCATTTGTGATCAACAGTGAGCAAGAGCTTGAGTTTGTTCAATTCAATACTGAATTAATTCAACAATTTGATCATGTGTTGTATTGGTAAAAGAGGAATGATGATGTCAAATTCTACGCTGTATTTAGTCCAAGCCAGCTATGCCAATACCCTACAGCACATCCAGCATTTAGCCAGTTTAATCAACCCTGAAGATGCGATCATCTTGATGGGTGAAGCAGTCTTACATATTGCAGATGAACGAATTCAGCAATTTGGCACATGTTATGTACTTGAAAATGATGCTGAAATTTTAGGTAAAAGTATGAATTATAGTCATATGAAAGTGATCGACTATGCCGCTTTTGCTGATCTATGCCTGAAATTTAAACGATGTATTTCACTCAAATAATTTGAGTAAAAGCGACCTATTTTTACAATCTTCTCTTTTGGAATGAATATGAATCTTGAATTAGACCAAGATGGCCATTTGGTGGATTACACTATTTGGAATGAAACTGTTGCCCAAGAACTGGCTAAAAGTTTAGAACTTGAGTTAAGCCCTTGGCATTTTGAAGTTTTACAAGCTGTGCGACAGTTTTATCAACAGTTTGGTCACTCGCCGGCAACTCGCCCACTCATTAAATTTTTAATGAAAACGGTGAGCGCTGATATTAATAATGCGGTGTTACAAGACAAATTTAACACAGGTTTGGTCGCTCGGCATTTAAGTCGTTTAGCGGGAATCCCTAAGCCTGCAAATTGTTTGTAATTTTAAAGCAATCTAAATACCGCTTAGGCTATTTTAGCAAGATGGATGCAAATCAGCATCTTGAAGAAAGCCATAAAACAGCTTAGGCAGGTTTTAATTGATTTAGAGCGATGTAATAGGCTTGGGTAAATATCGGTTTGACCTGTTTGGCTTGGATCGGTTCGGCACAACATGAGCACACTAAAACCGGTTTAAATTTTTGCCCACATGCCTGATGTACATATTCAACTGGAGATCCCAAGCCCTGATCCATATATTGATCGGCCCAATGGGTCATAGCTAAAAGGATTGGATACAAGTCTAAGCCTTTTTGCGTCAGTCGATATTCAAAACGTTCCTGACGCTCGACATAAGCAACTTTTGTTAAAATACCTTCTTCAACCAAACGCTTTAATCGGTCAGATAACACATGACGCGTCACACCGAGATTTTGTTGAAAGTCATCAAAACGTCGAATGCCCATAAATGCATTACGGATAATCAACATGGTCCAACGATCCCCTAGCACTGAAAGTGCACGAGCGATTGAACACGGTTGTTGACCAATATCATCCCATTTCATTTTATGAACCATCAAAAATAACGACCAACACCCAATTTAATTCATGCCTGTTGATTTTGCAAAATCCTTTTCAATAATCTTTGATGTACAAATCATAAATCCACCATCGTTTCAACGCATTCATTTTATCTGCTTGATCTGTAAATGAACTAAAAATGTATTTTGTCTTTATTGTCCTCAATTATTTCTAGCCATGCACGCGTTGCGGGACTCATGGCAACAGTGGTATTCCAGGCCATACTGAGTTTCCATTCTAGGTTTGGATTTTCTAATTCAGCCATATGGTATTTTGCCGCATCAAGTTGTTCACAATAAATTTTAGGCAGGAGTGCAATCCCGACATTTGAATCTACCATTTTGGCGATGAAGTCCCACTGGCTACTTTTACACACTACATTTGGCTCAAATCCGACGTAATTTGCCGCCTGTATAATGATGTCATTGAGTGTGAAGGTATCGTCATACAATAAAAAAGATTCTTCTTTTAATTCAATCAACGAAACGGTTTTTCGCTTACGCCACTGTGAGTTTTTTTTAGATAATAAACATAAAGGTGACTCCATCACCGGAATACCGCTCAACACCGGTTTCAAGTGACCCAAAATAATTCCCACATCGACCTGTTTTTTTAAAATGGCACTTTCAATACCTGTCGCCCCAACCTCAAAAAAGCTCAGTTCAATATTGGGGTATTTTTTATGAAACAGCGCAATTAACTGACTGAACAATACCGATGCCAATGGCGGTAAACCTAGAGTCAATTTACCTTGTTTTAAGGCGCGAACTTGGGTGACAGTATCAAGCATCCGTTGTTGTTCATTCAAAATCACTAAAGCATGCTGATAAATCTGCTCTCCCATATAGGTAAGCTGTGCTTCCCTTTTTCGACCTGCTTCTCCTTTATGAAATAAAGGCACTCCGATCTCGTCTTCTAACTGACGAATTAATTTACTAATGGTCGGCTGAGTGACAAAAAGCGCTTCTGCTGCATGACTAAAACTCTGTTTTTGTACGATGGTCACAAAGACTTTTAGGCTTTTAATGTCCATTATTATTCCATTTAAGCATAATTAATAATTAATTATTCATAATTATACAGGGTATGCACTTTTAAAATAGCGTCATCTCCTATTCTACTGTCGTCTCATGGATACGTTTCCACAATCTACTTCCAAATTTACCCAGTTTCTTAAAACTTTAGCGCAGATAAGTTTATTGATATTGATCTGGTGGATCGGCTCTTGCATTCAATCATGGTTTAACTTGCCGATCTCTGCTGGCGTAATTGGTTTATTACTGCTATTAGCCGCATTATTGAGTGGTTTATTTAAAATGCAGTGGGTCAAACAAGGCTCAGAATTTATTTTGGCTGAACTGGTTCTATTCTTTATCCCCTGTGTAGTTGGATTAATTAAATATCAAGATTTATTACTCAGCTCTGGCTGGCAGTTAATTTTAGCCGTGGTACTGGGTACTGTCTGTGTCATGGTGTTTACAGCATTTACGGTTTATTGGGGCTTTAAACTCGAGGCAAAACTTAAAGCGAAACACCAAACTGCGACAGATCATGATGTCAACACAGCAGGAAAAACCTTATGAACGATTTTGGGTTGAACAGCATCTCTGTATTGTTTTTCGTCCTGACCCTAATCGGTTATATTTTGGCGAAAAAGCTACATCGTAAGTTACCGTATATGGTTCTTTCCCCTGCACTATTCGTCCCATTTGTGCTGATTATACTCATGCTTTGCTTTCATATTTCATATGACACCTATATGCAAGAAAGCCAATGGATTGTATGGATGCTCGGCCCTGCCACTGTGGCCTTTGCTATTCCCATCTATGAATATCGGCGAATTATCCGTCAGCATGCGCTGAGCATTAGTTTAGGCATCGTGATCGGCATGTTAGCAGGAATTGTCAGTGCTTTTTATTTGGCACAGTTGTTTCAATTTGATCAAGAAACGTCTTATAGCTTAATGGCACGTTCCATTTCTACGCCCTTTGCCATGGAACTTACCTCAAATATTGGGGGTTCAGTCGAATTGGTGATTCTATTTACCATGATTACTGGGATTGCTGGCGTGGCTTTGGCTGACCTAGTTTTGGCTGGGCTTAAATTGCATTCACGCTTTGCGCAAGGTGCGGCTCTTGGCAATGCCGCACACGGATTTGGTACAAGTAAGGCGTTATCACGTCATAAAGAAGAAGGTGTTGCAGCCTGCCTGAGCATGGTACTTGCTGGAGTATTTATGGTATTGCTTGGGCCATCACTTATTCATTTGGTCATTTATCTATTGGGATAAAAGAAAAGCCCAGTGCATTAGCTGGGCTTTTTAAATGATGATTTAAACTGTTTCATCTGTAAAACTATGCAGCTAAATAATGTAGTGCTATGACAAACGCTAAAAGACTCGACACCTCTGTGATTTCAATCGCAGCACCAATTGTATCTCCAGTCACACCACCTATACGCTGAATAAATTTCCATCGCAAATACAATAAAGTACAAATAAATGTAAGAATACTGACCACTCCAAGCCAGCTAAAATACAAACATGCACTTAGGCAGAGTATAAAGACCAGATATGCCGACTTTCGTGGAATAGTTGCTGCTATCGATGAGCCTAAGCCTTTTTCACGGACATACTGAGTTGTTAAAAACAAAAATAAAGGGACTAAACGACCCAACATTGGAAATACAATCAATGCCAAATACATTTGCTGTTGTAGCAAAACATAAAGTGCCGACCATTTGAGTAAGCAAATCACGACGAGGCTCAACACACCAATCGGCCCACATGCAGGGTCTTTCATGATGTTAAGTGTACGCTCGGCATCACCAAAGCCACCGACCCATGCATCTGCCGTATCGGCTAAACCATCTAGATGTAATCCACCTGTGAGCCAAATCCAGACTACAAGCAAAACACTAGTGAGTAAGACGATCGGCAGGCTGTGAAATATAAAAGCAAGCAAGGCGAGAATGCCACCGATCAGCAATCCCACCGCAGGATAAAACAGTAAAGACTGTCCATTTTGCTGTTTCGATGGCATCGCTTTAAGTTGAATAGGGAAAGTCGTGAGAAACTGTAGAGCAATCCAAAAAGGTGTCATTCACTTTGCTCCAAAAGACGAATATTTGTACGATTTTGCACAATGAATGAATTTAATTGTCCCAATTCGGCAGTCATTTTTAATAAATCATCTAAGTGACTTTGCTGTGCCATACATTTCAATAATTTAATCACGCCGCCATGGGAAACCAATAAAACGCGGTGCCAATGATGCTGTTGAGCCTGCAAGACTAACTCATCTAGACCGCTTAATATCCGATGTTGAAATTGCTGAAGACTTTCTGCATTCGGTGGCGTAAATGTGCTGGGACTTTGCCAAAACTGTGCGAGTAACTCTGGAGTGTTTTCATAGATATGCTTGGTTGATACCGCTTCCCAGTCGCCAAAATGCATTTCTTGAAACTTCGCATTTTCAAACATTGGACATTTGAGTTGTTGAGATAAATCTAAAGCAAATAAACGGCAGCGCTGTAAGTCAGAAGTAATGATGACATCCCAGCTCGCTAAACCGTGTGTATGTATGACGTTCAATACATCATCTATGGTCTGCTGCATCTGCTGCCAACCTTTTTGCGTCAAAGTATCATCTGTAGAGCCACGTAAGGTATGGCTCAGTTCAGTCTCACCATGACGCAATATATCTAAACGGAAATGTTCCATTTAAACTTTTTCACCAATCACAGCAGCTTGCGCGAAAGTTGCCATGTTGTTATGTAAACGACATGCCAAACGAATTAAACCCAATGCCGCACCGGCACCGCTACCTTCACCTAAACGTAAATTCAACTTCAAAAGTGGTTCAGCTTCAAGGGCTTGAAGTAAACGTTGGTGCCCATATTCAGCCGATTGATGACCAAAAAGCATCCATTCACGTACAGCAGGATTTAAACGAACAGCGACCAAGGCAGAAACCGTACTAATAAATCCATCAACGACCATTGCCAGACCCAATTGCGCACAGCGAATGTATGCTCCAACCATCGCGGCAATTTCCAAACCACCTACGGCACATAGGGCTTTAAAGACATCTTGGCCGACATAGTCCTGATGTAAAGCCAAGGCCTGATCAATCACTTGTTTCTTATGTGCCAATTGTTCAGCACGAATACCTGTACCAACACCTGTCAATTTTTCGGCCGGCTCATTAAATAAAAAACATGCAACAGCAGAAGCAGAACAGGTATTGCCAATGCCCATTTCCCCTGCGACATAAATTGACGCACCTGCAGCGATAGCATCTTCAACACTTTTACGGCCGAGATTCATCGCTTCAATACATTGTGATTCGGTCATCGCAACAGTTTTAGCAAAATTTGCTGTACCCGCTGCAATACAGTAGCGCTCTACCCCTGCATATTCATAAGCATCACCCACAGAACCACAGTCAATCACTTGTAGTTTGGCTTGATACTCACGTGCAATGACACTAATACATGCACCACCTGTAGTGAAGTTTTGTAGCATTTGGCGTGTGACAGCTTGAGGATAGGCCGAAATATTTTCTTCCATCACACCATGATCACCAGCAAAGATGGTAATCCACGGAAAATCGATATTGGGCTGATCCGTGTTTTGTAATGATGCAAGTTGCACCGCTACATTTTCAAGTTCTGAAAGCGAGCCCGTAGGTTTAGTTAGCTGTAACTGGTGATTTACCGCCTGTTGCTTAGCTTCGATACTCGGATTTTGACAGGGTTCTTGCCACCAGTTCATGCTTTATCTCCTTTTAAGATCATTGGAAAACCTGCAACACAAAACACCACATGGCCAGCAATTTGACCAATTTGTTGATGTAAGCGCCCAGATTCATCGACGAATTTTCGACTGATTTGTCCCATGGGAACAACGCCTAGTCCAGTTTCGTTACTGACTAAAATAATGTCTGACTTTAATGTCGGTAGCACCTTAAGTAATTTTTGGCATTGTTGCTGTTGAAAGTCTGCTTGTTCATGCAGCAATAAATTACTCATCCACAGCGTTAAACAATCGATAAGAATGGTTTGATGCGCTTGGTCTATTTCAAATAAGCGGTCGGCTAAATACAAAGGTTCTTCAATCAGGCCCCAATGCTCTGGGCGGTCGGCTTGATGATGCTGAATTCGCTCCTGCATTTCCTCATCATATGCTTGTGCTGTAGCCACATAGATGACGGCTTGAGCACTTTCTTTAGCTTTTTGTTCTGCAAATCGGCTCTTACCTGAACGTGCCCCACCCAAAATGAAATGAATCATGACTGTGCCATCTCTATATTTTGTCTAAACGGATGTTGATAATAAGGACTCAACGCCCCTTGTAGTACTTGAGCCTGATAATGACCAAAAGTCAGCTGCTCGCTTTCAAAATCAAAGCTGTGCTGTTCAATTTGTTGGATTCTTTCAAAAATATCATCGCTATTCCATGCCTGTTTATACAAGCCCAATGTGATATGCGGACAATATTCGATTGGTACAATTTCATTCGAAGTTAAATTCAAAGCTTGACGGAGATGGTCTAACTTACGATCTACATCCACAATTTCAATAAACAGCGCGCTTTGAAAGCTATTGATCTGACCTGTACATAACCGAATATTAGATAGCGATAACTGTCGAAGTTGTTGTTGGTGCAGTGCCAATTCATCTGCTGAGAAATTATCATTCCATCGTTGTTCAGAATGATCGAATAATTGGGTTTTATTCAGCTCTTGAAAAAAACCACAAATAAACACGGTAATATGAAATTGGCGCGTATTCGGCGTGTATAAAAGATCTGAAAACTGCGCTCGAAGTGCTGTGAGATATGCCAATAATTCAGGATCCTGTATTTCTATATACCACAAAGCATAGTGCTGACGACCTTGATGCCAATCGGGATAATCCTGATTGAGCGTAGGTACGACTTGCGTTGAAGGTTTTAGAAACACAGATAAATCACTTTAAATTCAATCTGCTTTATTAAAGCATGAATCAAAACAGACTTTGCCCAATTTTGATTTAGTAATATTCAGTTAGAACTGAAATTCATTCATCTAAAGCTTCTTTGTAAGAAAAAAATGCCGAGTCATACTCAGCATTTTGATTCAATATACATTGCGCACAGATATGCATTATATTTTAGGCAAATTTCGCAGTATCTTTCTGATCTTGCGTTACAGCATGGTTTTTCCAAGATGTAAACTGCTCTGTGGACTGATCAGAAAAATGCTGCAACTGTATCATTACATTGGCCTCAATCTGTTCAATACGTTCCAGTTGTTCAAGCTCGTTGGTCTTTTTCAGTTCTGAAAATTGCAACTGGATAAAGTTGATAACCTGATCCATCGTACATTGATTTACACTCACGGCATACATCAAACCATAGACAATCCCTTGTTGTAGATGTGTTGTCTCCAGTCCATATTTCACATTGTTCGCCAACGAGCCCAACACTCGTTCATTAATTGCAAGTTTACGTAAAGGATCTCGTGCCACACGCGCACATGGGTCTTTATACGCATGTTCACAAGAGTTTATAAAGCTTTCTGCCAGTCGTGTTAAATCAAAAGCACGATTAGGTAAGCATCGTGCTAAACCAGCCTGCACCTCGTCAATGAGTTCATGCATAAATTGATCAACACGATGATCTGCAAGTGCCACACCTATGGTTTGATGATTGAACAGTGCAGATTGCCAAGCCAACATGGCATGTACGCCATTCCATAAGCGATTTTTGATTAGCTGAATATCTTCAATATGATCGACCAAAATCATTTGACGCATTTTTTCTAACAAAGGACTGTTATTTTCTACATAGATCGGCATGTCAGATTCTGCGTTAAATAAAATTAAATCCATGCTTTGCAATATATGACTTGGGTGGAAATTTCGGCGCATATCCTCAACATATAAAGTGGCTTGACGTTCCTGATCAGGATTTAATTTCGTCGCATCTTCTAAGTCTAATTGAGCATTCACTTCAACTTCATCTAATTGAAATTGTTTGAAGATATTATATTTTATACGGAGCTGACGATATAAGTTTTGGTCACTTAACTTAGATACCATGCGGTTGACCACGGTATCGCAAAAATAGTGTTGTTGCATGATTTTCTCTGCAACAACCGCTCCAGCAAGCTCAGTTAAAGCCTGTTTTAAATGTGACATTAATAATTGTTTTGCTCCGACTTTGTTCAAAATGATCAGCATCGTTAGTGGTTCGATGGCTTTCTCATCATGTGCAATATGTCGTGCATACAGGCCTTGTGCAATGGTTTTGGCCTCTTCTGCAATCGCTTTTTCAGGCAAACAGATGGCAACCAAACTTGACTCTGTGTACATCTCTTGCATCTGCTGAATATTTTCAGCATCAATGACTGCCATGTTTTCAATGCGTTCGTCATAAGACAATTGACCATAGCGAATACAATAGGTACCAAATGCATTGACCGCAGAACGATATAAAGGGTTACGAGTCGATGCATAAATTTTTTTCGGGCGTGTATAACCATCCCAATGCGACAAAATTTGTGCTAAATAACCACCACCAATCGCCCCAAAACCATGAATACCAACAGTGAGCTGATTAAGGGTTTGTGGAAAAGCCTCTTGCACATGCGGCATCTCTAAATGCGCAATGAACGGGTCAAGTTCCGTCAAACAGTCATACATACATTCATAATAATATTTGGCTTTGGACAGCATGTTTTGATTGGGCGATTTAATATCTTTAAACAGTACGGTAATACCGCCAGCCTCAAAGGCCGAAGTCACACCATTTTCCGAGTCTTCAAACATCAAACAATCAGCAGGATTTAAATTCAGCTTTGCGGCAGCACGCATGAATATTTCAGGATGTGGCTTACCATTTTCAACTTCATCGCCACAGACTAAGACATCAAAGAACTTATACACATTGGCATTGATGAGATATTCTTCTGCGATTGCACGGCGACTCGATGTTGCCACGGCCATCCTCAGTCCTGACTTGCGTAAGCGTTCTAATACTTGAACCAAGCCTTTTTTGATCGGTACACCAAACTGACGAACATGCTCCAGCTCTAATTCATCTGCGCGTTTGCGAATATCTGCGTATGGAATGTTTTCATCATATTCGGCTTGGGCCAATCGATGCGCGCTTTGTGCACTTAGCCCCAAACAATTCATCAGATATGATTCGGAAAACTCAACACCGGTCAATTCAAGAGATGCCTGTTTCAATGTTTGAAACCGTAAACGTTCAGTATCAAACATTGTTCCATCCATATCAAAAATGGCGCCCAGAACCAAATCATTATTAAATTTAAGCATTTAACCTCCGTTATTTTTTATGTGAAAAGAATAACGGAGAAAACTATTGATTCAGTACTTTGAGAATTAATGAAACAATTGTGATTATTTTTTAATCAAAGTGCTTGCTTTAAACATCTATTTTGTAAGATCAATCACCGATCAAGTAACATCATGTAATCAAAACTCACGATTGTCAGGATGGTACGGTCTACACAGTGATCTATTGCTGTAAATATACAATTCACTGCAATTTCACTCAGTCACTCGCTTCACGGTTTGAGTTTTGGCTTGAAATAAAAAGAATACGATTAAACCAAGCATCACTAAAAATAAAAAATAATACGGAAATTCTTTGTGCCACTGGTATAAACCCGTACTAATCAGTGGCCCGACAACAAAGCTCAAAGCCTGAGTGGCTGTACACCAACTTGCCACCTTAGTCTGTAACGCACTGGGCGCCGTTTGCGCTGCACCCGTTGTAAATGCAGGGATTAAACATGCTACCGATATACCATATAAAAGATATGTAGCTTGAAATATCCGTAATTCAGTGGTGAAAACCGAAATCAGCAAGGCTGCTACCATGCTAAACAGCCCAACCCACAGTAAGCGATATACGGACCAATTTAAATACTTAGAAATCAGCGTTTGCATAACCACCAAAGCGATACCCACGACGAGAGAACACTCTGCAAAATGCACTGCACCTTCTGCAGCAGTCATATTAAAGCGGTCTTGAATATAAAACCCTGCCGTTAAATTTACAGTCACGATAGCAAGATAGAGACTGAATCCCAACATTAACCATGGATAGCATTGCTGAATGCTCAAAACCGTAGATGCTGCCTCATGCTTTTCAGTTACTGACTTTTCAATGCTATGCTGTTCTGTATGTCGGTCAAAGCTGAATACCAAGACCACAGAAATCAACGCTAAAATAATAATTGCAGCCCACAGTGGCGTCATAATTCCACCAAAGCCCAACAGTAAGGTTGTTAGAAATGGCCCTATGATTACGCCTGCACTGTTTAATGCACCAAATTTTGACATCGCTTGTGAACGCTGCTGCTCATTGTTAAAACGAGTCATCACATAAGTTTGCAAGGCAATCTGTGGCATCGCCATAAATACCCCAGTGGCTGCGCGTGACAACATTAATAAACTAAACAGCAACAACATCCCTATCTGAACAGAAAGGCCATACATCAACACTGCAGTAAATAGCCCCCATGTCACAGCCATGCCCACAAAACCGATACTCAAGAGTTGATAAATCGAAAACTTGGATTGATTTTTTGAAATGTAAATGGCACCAACAGCCATCAGCAGCGCACCGACGGAAACCATCGCACCGCCTTGTAGTTCAGAAAGTTTTAACTCACGAACCAATGGCGCCAACAGCGGCAATATCATCGAGAAACTTGCACCATTGGCAAGACTGGCAGCAATAAACAGTTTGTTATTTCGATCCATTATTTTTGTTATCCATTTTTAATGGCTACGTTATAAACAATAGAGGTGACTTAAGCCACCTCTATTTTGTAAGTCACGATACCGTGCTTTAAACCCGATTCAGGATTTAAATCAGTATTTCACTGTATAACTTAAACCGTAGGTACGACCTTGAGCAGCTAGACTAGAAATTGGGCCATAGACAGTTTCAACAGACTGACTGTATACCGACTTATAATCCGTATTCCACACGTTGTAGACACCAAAGCCCACATTACCCGGTCCTACTTTTGCATTGGCAATAACGTCCATCGTTGCAAAGCCTTTAATTGCAGCTGCTGGAGCAGATCCATATTTCACAGCGTCTTTTTGGGCTTTGTCAGTACCGCCAATCGCTAAAGCTTGAACACGTAGGCTCATGTCATTATCAAATTGCCACTCTGAAAATGCTGTACCTTTTAAAGGTGCTACACGAATGGCATCCAATTCTTGCCAATCACCTTGGGTATTTTTAAATTGGCCCGTGGTATATGCAACTGTGCCTCCAACCGTCCAATTCGGTTGAACTTCATAACTGGCATTGGCTTCGACACCATAGATACGTTCATCGGTATCAATAACATCAATGGTGTAATTCGGCGCACCGAATTTCAGGCTCTTGTCTGAGTCATTATAAAAAGCCGTCACACCGGCATTTAAACCACCGGCATTTTGTACACGCCAACCGAGCTCATAGTTATTGACTTTAATCGGGTCAATGGTTTGGCTATTAATCACAGAATTTGCTGGCACATCACGCAGCATACGTTGCACATCGGGCAAGTTTGAACCTTGTGAGAAATTGGCAAACACTTGCTGTGCATCTGTTAAGTGATACACCGCGCCAACATTAAACAGCGTTGCATCATGTTTTACTTTGCCGCCATTCAGTGTTTTCGCCACATAGCCTGGGGTTAAATCTGCAGTAATGGCTTCCATATAAGGCACAGATGAATCGACATCACTCTCTACCCGCTCATGGCGAATGCCGGCTTGTAAGCCAAGACGGTCGGTTAATTCATATTGCGCTTGGGCAAATACGCCAAGTTTTTCTGTTTCAACATCTGGGCCAAAGGCATAGTAGTTAAACGGCTGATAACTCAGACCATTACTTTGAATAAATGTAGCACTGTCATACATTTGGATATTTTGTTGATCTTTTTCATTTTCATAGTCCACACCATAGGTTAGCCCCAGTTCACGACCATTTAAGTTAAGATCTTTTTGTAGTGCAACACGTGCGCCTAAAACATCGATATCGGTTTCTGACTGATACACCAAGAAGAGTTCAGGTGCCATTTGACGTGCAGATGGGAACCACCGTGCTTTTTCATTTCGATAATAGGTTTCAGCATTTAGACGGTGGCCTAAAATATCTTGATTTTCATATTGTGCGTTGACGCTATAACGTTCAGTTTGTGGTTGTTCGGCAAGTTGTAAGCCTTTTACCGCATTTAAAGACAACGGCAGCTTTCTACCCACGGGCTGTGAGCGCAGCGCATTTAAATTTGGACCATAGTCTGGACCATAGTCACTATCTTGCTCATCATTATAATATTGCGCACCGAAACTCAGCGTTTGACCATCGGCAATTTTCCAACTGACACGACCATTTAGATCTAAAGTGTCGGTATCTTGACGGTCTGTTTGCGCAATCTCAGGCCCAATACGATTGCCATGACTATCTTGTATTTCACCACGTTTGGTATAGCTTGCACCTAAAGTTCCGCGTAAATTGCCTTGATTAAAATTCATGGTTTGTGCAGCTTCATAAGCCAGCGCATCAGACTTAAAGTTATTACCAGAAGTGACACCGACTTTTGTTTCAAAACTCAGCGGCTCTGATCCACCTCGTTTGGTGATGATATTGATAATACCGCCTGTTGCACCTGAACCATAAATACTACTTGCACCTGAGACCACTTCAATTCGTTCAATCATCGACGGGCTAATACTTGCCAGTTGTCGAGATCCATCACGATATCCCGTTTGCGGCACACCATCGATCATGTATTGCACCACACGTCCACGCATGGTCATCCCATAGTTAGACGTTGTACCACTCGATGGAGTCAGTGATGGCACCAATAAACCGACAATATCGGCTGTGCTTTTACCTGCATTGGCTTGTTTTTCAATTTCTTCTTTAGGAATGCTGTACACCGTACCCGCAATATCGGCAATGCTTTTCGCAGAACGGGTTGCCGTCACAACAATCGGTGCCATTTTAGTAGCTTCTGTAGTTTGTGTTTCAACTGCTGTATTTTGTGCAGTGTCTGTCGTGACGTCTTGCGCATAAAGCTGAGTGCAAATTGCTAAGCTGAGACAAGTCAGTTGCATCGGTAGAGCTAAACGTTTCATATTCTTTTCCATTTCTTAGAGTTCCGATTGAGTCGGAAGAGTTTGAGTTTTTAAATTTTGTGTTTTTAAAACAATGCGTTGACTAAGTAAGACACTGATTACTGAGCCGATTGCCAATACCAAGTAAAAATGTCCATAGCCTAATGATTTTGCGAGAAAACCTGAAAATGCGCCGCCAATGAAGTACACAAGCAATTCAAAGCAAACTAATATAGTGAAATCGGTACCCGCCTGTTCTTTAGAACTGGTCTGCATGAAATAAGCATAGAGTGATGTCATGGCGATATAACGAATGGCTAGCATCAACACGACAAATACACCTAAAAGCAGATGCCATTGATTCAACCATCCCAATACAACGGCTGCCCCAATGACGGCATATAGCAATGTACGTAACCATCCTGCCCAGACCAACAATTGCGTCGCTTTGATTTTTTTCAGCAATACAGCTGCACTAACAGCTGCAATCAGGCCGACACCGGCACCGACCACAGACATCAACACCCCGATCTGAGACAGTGACCATTTTTGATCGATCAACATGGGATTCAGCATTGCCATAGCGGGTGCTTCCACCACGCGATAACAAACAATGAGCAGCAAGGCCCAACGAATCTCAGGTCGTTTAAACGCTTGTCGTAGGCTTGGTTTGGCTTTGGCAAGTTGAGTTTCTGGTTCTTCTTGAATAAAAAACACCGCAAACATGGTTACAAATGTCAGCAGCGCTAAAGTTGTGAGCGCGGACTGCCAACCCCAATATTGGTAAATCCATAAAGTCGCAGCGCCACCGAGCATACTACCGACGGCCACCCCAATACTTTGTGCCATACTGCCCAGACGGTAATTGCCTTCGGTAAATTTCTCTACCGTATAACCATCAATCGCAATATCTTGCGTTGCCGCAAACGTTGAAATCCATAAACCAACGATGACAAATAAAGTCAGCCCATAAGAAAACTGCGTAAAGGCTAAAACCAGTACCCCCAGTACCAATGCGATTTGCGTAAACAACAACCATGTTTTACGTTTACCGAGTTTTTTGACATAGAGCTGATCGATCCAAGGCGCCCAAAAAAACTTGAATGCCCATGGAATATAAAGCAGCGATAACATGCCGATCCAGCGTAAATCTACCCCTTGATGTCGTAAAATGGCAGGCAAAGCCACATTGTAAAAATACAAAGGCAATGCATGTGCTAAGTACAAAATGATCACGACGCTCAAACTCAGGACTGAAATTTGAGATGGTGAAATTGCATGATTTAATTTTCTTGAGTGTTGTTGCATATCCACCTCTGCACTGCCCATTGCAGCGCATCAGACTGTTCTAATGAAACGTAATAAGGCACACGCCACGCTGCATGCAGCGCGGGTGTATTTAAACGTTTGAAGTCGTCTGGATCTTGCGCAATACGCACCAGACCCAAACAATATTGAAAAAAGAGATGTTTAAACTTCTTGTACCAAACGGCCTGTATTTGCCGATATTCTTCAGGAAATGTCGTTCCCTCAGCCGTTTGCATTACCAAAACAAAGGGCTGACTCTTTAAAAAAAAGCGCTCAACTTGAGTCAACCATTGTTCAAACTCTTCCATTGAAACATGCGCTGAAAAGCGCATGTCCAGTATGTGCATGTGGGTGCAGCTGTAACTCATGACACCGCCTTAGCTAGTTGCTGATGCTGAAATGCCTTGGAGTCTTTTAAGTAATGACCGAATTTTGCATAAAAAGTTTCTCTAAAGCAGTAATACAACATGGCAGTCTTTTCAGGCATTGGGATTAGGCGCTGCGCTTCATAGCACATGTCTTCAACCACAACGGCATAAGGCTTCACACTATGATCAGGTTCTCCCACAATCTTGGCTGATGCGGCATTTTCAAAGATATAAAAACTCAATAAACGCATGACGGGACGTAAATAGCCTTTACCAAAAACGGACTTTTCACCAAATAACAAATGCCAACCTAGATCTAGCTCGTCACCGTCGTAGTACAAACCTAATCGATCCCGTTTTCCCTCGTAAATCTCTGTGTAGCCCACATCTTTACCG
Source organism: Acinetobacter sp. YH12145 (assembly GCF_013418335.1). Classification (NCBI taxonomy): domain Bacteria; kingdom Pseudomonadati; phylum Pseudomonadota; class Gammaproteobacteria; order Moraxellales; family Moraxellaceae; genus Acinetobacter; species Acinetobacter sp. YH12145. The sequence continues at coordinate 200,713 of NZ_VPCE01000008.1, forward strand.
TTTACCCCTACGATCAAAATTCGGTGATGATCATCTGCCAGCATTTTTTCGTAATACACTTTTAGTTCAGTTTCTGACTTATTGAGTTGCCACTGTGGAATCACATGCGGTTCATGCATCCATTTATGAACCAAAGCCATATCTTCTGGATATTGCATTTGTCGTAAGTAGTATTGCGTCTCATTCTCATAGTATTCATAAAAATCAGGTAGTTGTCGTGATAACGTTGTCATGATCTCGTCCTTTAAGTTTATTTAATCTTTTCTGTTCTTAGCTCAAAAATCTGCTTATGACGCAATACGGTTGGTTGTCGTTTTCTGTTCGGCGGTATGCTGTTGTTTCGCCCACTGATTTAAAGTGCTTGGACTCACAGGATTTGCAATTGGATCTAAAAATACAGGTACTGGTCGTTCTGCTTCGTCGTTATAACTGGTGGTAAACAGCCGAACGCGGTTCAGACAAATTTTCTCGAAATTTGGACGGAACATACTGAATTTTTCAATACGATCTGCCAATTCAGGATGTGCTTGATGAAATTCGTCGATCACGCTGGAGATGGTTTGCCAAAACTCAAGTTCTGTATGCTCTGGATAATCTTCAAGGAAGACATTACAGATATAGCGGTAATGCACCATGAATAAACCTGTAAAGATAAAGTGACTAAGTTCTTCAGCAGGATGGCGCAGTAAAATTTGCGCTTCGGGTGGTAAATTTTCGAGTTCTGGAAAATCTTCATCAACTAAATTGACATCATCAATAAAGTCCTTCAGCACCATTTTTTTCGGTAAGCCATTTTCATGGATCAACATGGTGTTTTCACCGTGCGGAGAAAAAGCTAAACCATATTTGTATAAGCAAATCAGTAGTGGTGTTACGCAGACTTCAGCAAAACGCTTCAGCCATTGCAAAGGCGTCAAACCTGAAGCCTGAATCAACACATATAAAATAGACTGACCATTTAGATCTCGATGTAACAATGCGGCTTGGGAAAGTGCCATCTCATGTTCACCAATACATGGCTCTACACTTTCACGCCATAAGCACCCAAACAATTCTTTAAATTGGTAAGGCGCACCGTCTATCTGATCAAAACACGGCTGTTGTAATGTGAGACTTGCAACTTCGCCTAAAAATGCTACCTGTGTTTTTTGCAGGTCTACATCTTGACGTTGTAAGTCCTTCAGCCAAGCGGTCACCGCAGGTGCAGCCAAATTTCGTTTTGAAGGCAAACCTCGATAGACCGCCGTATTAAAGATACTGACAGGTAACTTCACATAATGACGTTCAGGATGACTGGTATTGCATAAAGTACGAATGGATTGCATTGGCACATAATCATCTTGTCCAATGTCCAGCTCTACAATGCGCTGATCGACGATTTCATTGGCATAGGTCGGGATTAACCACTGATGCCACTGCCATGCATGTACAGGAATAAAGTAATACTCAGCAGCATCTAAGGCTTTGTCCGCTAATTGCTGTTGAAAATCATGTAATTGTCCTGAGTCTAATTCATGGCGATATAAGCTTTGCGCATCCCAAGCCTCGGTAGAACGAAACTTAGCTAAATCACGATGAACAGCTAACCACAGAACTTTAACCGTTGGAGAAATCTCTGGTGCTGAGCTTAAATAATCATCATAGCCAAAGCCCATACGGCCTTTACTCATAATAAGCCATGGGTGTCCACGTAACATGCCTTCAATTTGATAGTGTGGCGCTGACAAGACAGCATGACTCAGCAATCGCTGTTCATCAAAAACATGGGCTTCTGCTAACCATGTATTGTTCATTTCTTTAATCAAATAGGCCTTGGTAAATGGTTTCACCTCAGCTTGATTTGAAAAGGCACGAATAAATTCATGCAGATTCCATGCAGGATGTTCTGTCGATTCACTTAATTCGCGAACGCTCCCTTCAACAATACGCCAATGCCCAAGCAGAAACTGTGTCGCTTCAAATTGATAGGTTTTGTCATCCAGTTTAAGTTGCCAAGTGTTATTTTCCACTGGCTGAATCTGAATAATTTCTTCATATAAAAATTCAGCAATCGCCATTTCAATCAGTCTTTGCCCTGCACGGCGCCACTGCGTTTGATTTATCTGTAATTTTGCAAATGTCATTATAATTTCTCGAGTTTAACCGTATTCTGTTCTTGCTTATTCGGCATGGTCGTATTGCGGTTCATTGCATAGTTGGCAATGGTTTTTTTTACGGATAAAGGTCTTTGGATATTGGTTGGCGCTGATTTTTTCACAACACCCATACTGTGCATTTCAGTATTTTCACTGGGTGAAAAATGTTGGAAACTTTGTGCTTGATCGCCTAAATCGTATAAGTCAAAACCCAATAATTGATTGGCAATGATCGCTGCACGGTGAGCACCCAAGCCTAAATCAGGAGTCCCGACACCGTGACTGTGCATTTCCTGATTTTGAACAAAAATTCCACCGACAGCGTCATGCTGTGCGCGGTAGTCCTCACTAATTTTCCAGCGACCGAATTCATCACATTGAATCAGTGGTTTTAGATATTTGAGATATTGCCACTCTGGACTGTGATATCCCGTTGAAGCCACGACAAAGTCCGCATCCAGATAGAATTGTTCTGCCGTGACTTTATGCTGAAACTGCAAACGGATGCCCGCACCATGAGGCTCGGCATCGACCAAACCCACCTGAGCATGTAAATGCGTCTGTTGAATATTTTGACCAATGCTCCGGTGATATAGTTTTTGGTAAATATCACGGATGGTTTTTGCACTGATGCCCTTATATAACAAACCTTGTTGTTTCAGTTGTTTGGCTTTATTTTCAGGGCTCAGTTGATAAAAATGCGCAGTATAATCCGGACTAAAATGCTCTAAACCAAGCGGCGCATATTCCATCGGGAAAAACCCATTAGAACGGGTCAGCCAATGCAATTTAAACTGCGCTGTTGTGGTTTGATCCTGCAAATATTGACGATCAAACAGATCCATAAAAACTTCGGCCGAAGACTGGCCTGATCCCAGTACAACCACATTCCCTTTCAAGTGATTTAACGCTGCATTGCAATAATTTGCAGAATGTAAGCAGCGCTCCGGATATTGCTGTTGTATGTCTTTTAGACACTGTGGTAAATGCGGAACATTACCCGAACCAATGACCAAATTTCGGCATTGATAACGTCTAAAACGTCCATCTTGCTCAACCATGACTTCAAAGCCTTGCTCTTGGGCATAAATGGCTTTTACGGTTGATTGATATTGAATATGCTCTAGTTGGTCTGCAACCCATTGACAATAATGGTTATATTCACGTCTAGGAATCTGAGCTTGTTCTAAAAAATAGAATTTATATAAACGCTGCTGCGCCTTTAAGTAATTTAAAAAACTAAAAGGACTGGTTGGATCGACCATGGAAACCAGATCGGCCATAAACGGCACTTGCAGTACTGTATTGGGCAATTGCATACCCGCATGCCAGTCGAACTGTGGTTTCTTTTCAAAAAATTGATACTGCAAATGATTTTGCTTATGTAGCAAACTCGCCAAACTAAGGTTAAATGGCCCTAAGCCTATCCCAATAAAATCAAGCATATTGCACATCCTTCTGTTCCACACATAAAGGATTTGGCAACTGTACATAAACCGATTGCTGATGGACTGGAGCAATCAATTCATCCAGCTCATACAAGCGCGTCAACAGATTACCTTTATACGGTAAGGTTGGCTGATACAGTAATGAATGAATCAATGAACTTTCTGGATAAGCCTGATGCAAGGCCAACAGTTCATTTTGCAATATCGATATCAACACTTGTTCTGTGACATATCCAGTTGCACCAATTGCATTGATAATGCCGAATAAAGTATTACCAAAGAAATAATAGCTAAAGCGCTCATCGACAAAGGCTTTGGAACCCACGGCTTGCGCTTTTTCTTGCAACTCTGGAAATGCGCTTAAGACCTCACCTGCAAGTTCTTCGATATAGTAAAAGCCTTGATTGTCACGCAGCCATAGATATTTAGGCATTGCATTTTCAAGCTCAAGTAAGACATTTTGCTGATGTGATTCAAAGGCCATTCCGTATTGATGGTACAAATACATTAATTGTTTTAGACTGATAGCTAAGAATTGTTTAAACCAATTGATCGCAATGGCGCTTTGATCAAGTTCAGGTTGTTGTTTTTCGATTTGTTCAAATAAGGCATTAAAACGGCTTTTCGGCTGTGCAGGATGCTCTTGGCACAATGACGCAATACAACTCACCTGCTGCTTTTCACTGAAAGGCTGATCACGGAAGATGCAAATAGTTTCTTCGACGATTTCATCATCTATGCTCAATGCCATCCACGCAGGGTCATTCACCGCTTTGAGCGTTGGGCATTGTTGTAAAATACGTTCACCGAGACTTGAATGCCAAAGTCGATGGGTCATTTCACCACGGTGGCATTCTTTGGCAAGGTTGACTCGGATTGAATTGGTGATCATTACAGATAGTGATGGTTTTAACATCCACGGCGCTGCAAAACTTGCCATAGTCCGTACCGAAGTTGTTGGTGAAAATGTCCAACCTTTCTCGCCAAAATCGATAATTTTTAATTTGGTTTTTAAACTTTTAAACCATGCTTTTGACTGTAAATAACGTGCTTGCCAAGGATGCAAAGGCAATAACTTATAATGCGAATAAGCATTCAGTAGTGCTTGATCTGTTTCTGATAAATGCCATTGCAATTCGCTTTTCAATTGCGCTGATACTGATTGATCTAAAGCTGAACCTTCTTGAATATATTCTGGAGCCACCAACCAATAATGCAGTTGGCTGAGACCTTTGGCTTCTGGCGAATACCTTTCCCAATCTTCATGCACAAAACCGACCCGACTTTTCGGTGCAGGATGCATGCTGTGCCCTAAAATTAAAGCTTGTTCCGATTCAATGAAACTTTGTTCCGCTTGGACCAAAGCCTCAAAATCATGTTCACGTAGTGTCAAAAATTGAATAAGCGCTTCACGACTTTCGATCCAACGCTCTAATAATGATGAAGCATCCAGTGTATGACCTGACTCTTGTACGAGCTGTTCAAGTAATAAACTCGCTATCGCGGTGATACTAAATGATTGTTTCTGTCCTTTATTAAAAACGTATGGGAGATCTGCAAGACGATGTCTACCAACAAGGCTGACATAAGATAGTGGTACAAATAACTGTGATTGTATGCAATCTAAAGGGATGCATAACAACGTCAAGCCTTGGCTAAACGTCAATTGTGATGAATTCTGTTGATACTTTTCCAGTAAAATACCTTTACCGGTTTCTTGTGAGTATGCATTGACAAGATGCTGCATCGCCAAGCGATTTGCAAGCTCTTTCATCTGACCATATCCTCTATTTTTAAGCTTTTTCAAGCTTTGTCATGTAATTATGTTTCTTTAACTGTGCAAGTAATGCTTAGTACACTGGCCAGCGTGAAACAATGTTAATGATAATCATTATTATTAATAATTGCATTTTTGTGAAGATTTGCTACAGGATTGCAAATTTGGTCTTATGTCTATGTATTTAAAAATTAATTTTTTTGATATGAACTTTTCTGTTTTTACTTATACAATTTTCTGAAATGGAACTAAATGATAATTTTCTCATTTAGCATAGAACAAATAAATCATGTTGCTTATTTTTTAGCCGTATTATCACATTGTGCAATTTAAACTAAAAAACCCCATGTCTATTACATGGGTTTTTATATTCTGCATCCAACCGAGCTTTTTTTTTTAAATCAAGGTACAAAATGTGCAGTTAAATTTTAATCATTGAAGACTTTACTAACACCATACTGGCCATACATCCTTATTGCCAATAAGCATGTATTTCATAACAAACACCTACTGATTTCTGATCTATATCTTCTATTCAGACTGGTTATACAGCATGAATTATGTACTCCAACGATTTGGTTGAAATCAATCAATTGATTTAACAACCCAATCCAAAAACTTGTGCTTATCAAAAAAGTCAGGTGCAGCATTTGCAAATATACTTTTTTCTTTGTTGTTAAAGATTCCTTTGTAATAAAAAGACCTATCTGCGGTAAATTTTGAGTCATCCCCTTCATGCAATTCTCTAAAGAAGATCGATAACTGCATAAATCGACTTTTAGATGCTAAACTGTGTTTTTCTAATACAAAATTATAGATTTGCTCAATAATCGCTTTCGAATTTGAATAAGGCATTTTGTTGTCTCTTTATTAGATCGCTCTTTCAAATTACAGCTTTTAAATTAAAATACAACTGTTTTAGTCTGATTTTAAATACCTATTTTTTATAGGTATTTTTACATTTAAATATAATTAAGCACTATTAATAAATTAACCTCTAACATGAAGTTTTACTAAATTCTACTTCTGCGACTACATACATTCTCGTTATTCAAAGCTAAAAATAAACCCACATTTGGCGAGCATTTTGTACTACTGAATTAAGACAATTTCGTCCACTATTACAGAAACATCTTAGATACCCTGATCTAGGTCTAATTCTCAATTTGCAATTCTAACTTTGCTTTAATACTATTCACCTAAGCAATTAAAAAAGCATATAAGCTGATCCAAGAAACATTACATATGAAATTTAACTTCAGTTTTGATATAGCCCTCTTTACAACAATATTTACTATTTACTTATTTGTTTGCGGTTACTTTTACTACGATGGTTTAATCAGCTACTACGGATTTAATCAAGTTTCACTTGGCATATCTATTCAAGACTATCTAATGTATGGATGGGTAAACGGTATGTCAGGGCTAGTAGTAGGCTTCTTAATACTTTTACTCGCTGCTTTGGTACATACTGTCTACCAAAATAATTTATATGAAGTGATGATAAAATTTATATTTGTCTTTATTACATTTATCCTTCTCTTTATTTTCAACCTGATTTTTAAAAGGATCTTAGTAAAATTTTGGCAAATTTTACTAACTATTTTTATCTATACCATTAATAGCAAAATACAAAAACCTTTATCAGTTGTAGGCTTATTTTGGATTTCTCTTGGGCAATTTACGCTCAATATCATAAAACCTGCAGCTAAAGACGCCATTGATTCATCAGAGAAATTTCATAATTTTGAAGTCATAGAACACAGTGAAAAAATTGATAAAATTGTTCAAAGTGGTGGAATTTACTATGCATATTTAGTTGGTTTTTATATTTTATTTTTCACATTTACTTTTTATGTTATTAGTATTGGTAAAGATGCCCGTAAAGAAGCTGAAAATGAATTTAGTAGCACAAAACATAATCAAATTATCATTGACGATGCCCTCATTACTGATTGGCTCGAAGCTAAAAAACTAACTATTACATATCCAGCTAAAGCTAAAGTTATCCATTGTGGCACACAAAAATGTCTAATTGCCCTGCATACATCAAATTTAAAAGATGCGAATGGGCTCACTTTAAATACAAAACAAAACTACTTGATAAAGCTTGTAAAGACTGAAAGTTATGTTGAATTAAAATAAAGTTATCTCTCGTGATTTTGTGCATAATTAATAAACTTGTACCTGAAATATTATGCAGAAAATTAAGTATCGAACATTTAATCAACACCCCAGACAGCAGCTGAAAATCTAATAGATTCCTAAGCATCTCTTCCGTACACTTGATGCTTCATCGAACCAAAAAGCCGCTCAATGCGGCTTCTGTTATTTTATAGATTATAAGTGGGAGGTATTCCCTCTAAATTCACTTAAATTTAAGTAGGCAAAAACGCATTTAGACATCAATCACATCAGCAAAGTTTGCACCCAAAACTTTTGCTAAATCTTCGGGTTTTAAACCAATATCCAAACCACGCTTACCGCCACTCACATAGATTTTAGCTAAGTTCTGTGCAGAAGCATCGATCACAGTTTTTAAGCGTTTTTTCTGTCCAACTGGACTAATACCACCAACCAAATAACCGGTTAAACGCTCTGCATCTTTTGGGTCAGCCATTTTGAGTTTTTTACAGCCAAATGCTGTGGCTACTTTTTTCAAATTTAGCTGATATTCAACTGGCAATACGGCAACAAAGTAATTTTTATCGTCCGTAACCATCAAGGTTTTAAAGACTTCTTCGACCGTTAAACCAAGTTTTTCCGCAGCTTCCAAACCAAAACTTTTTGCTTCTGGGTCATGGTCATATTCATGAATTGTAAAGTCGATTTTATTAGATTTTAAGAGTTTACATGCAGGTGTCATTGCTTTTTCGTCATTCCATTCGGACAACTAAGAAAACTCGATTATAAGCCCATTCTCGAAAGACCGGCGAAGACTTTTATATTTTTCATGAACACGACTTGTGCAATAAGTTTGAGTTGAATACATTTAAACAAAGCAAAAATTTTAAAAAAATATGACAACGCTGACTCAAGACCTCATCCAATTATTATCTGTAGTGCCCAAAGATCAGGGCTACTTTTTGGCACAGAGCAAACCTCTGTTTGGTGACCATATTTTTGGTGGGCAATTACTTGCTCAGAGCATAATCAGTGCATCCTTTACCTGTACACTCCCACTCCACTCTTTACATGCCAACTTTATTTCTGCGGGTCTTGCAAATCAGCCTGTATTATTTAAAGTCGAAAATTTACGTGATAGTCATAGTTTTTCTACACGACAAGTGACCGCAATACAGCATGGCAAACCAATATATATGGTGATGTTGTCCTATATGAATAACGAAATGGGTATGGAATATCAAATACCTGAACCAGATCTGATCCCACAGTTTCCACCAATTATGCTCAAAGAGGAGCAATTCTATAAATCGCAAATCCAATCATCTATTTCACCTGAATATCTGGCCACATTTTTACAGCCTTTTCAGCTTATATCTAAACCAATTGAATACGTGCTGACAGATTTGCCACCGTCCGGTCAAGCTTCTGTCTTAAATCAAAATCAATATGCAGAATATTTAAAACTCCATGATGCCTTGGATGCACAATTTGACCAACTTCATATACATCAGGCCATTGCAGCATATTATTCAGACTATAATTTATATTCTGCGGCGCTCAAAACACATGGTTTAAATTATCTGTCTCCTGAACTCATCGCAACTAGTCTTGATCATTCGATGTATTTTCATCATACCTTTAGGGTAGATAATTGGGTATTCTATGACATGAATACTACCCGAACCTCTCAATCACGTGGGCTTACTCATGGGCAAATGTGGCAAGATGGAAAATTAGTCGCAAGTACTACACAAGAAAATTTAATGCGTTATACAGGCGAATCGTGAGGCCTGTGACAATCTTTAACATTCAAATTCTTGTTAAGTTAAGCATCCAGCGTATAAAATTCATGCAAATCATACCGCTATAACAATAATATGCCTTCGATCTACCAACTTAAGCCTGCATTTCAAAACTTACTTCGACCTTTGGTTAAATCACTTCAGCATCTTGGTATTACAGCAAATCAAGTAACACTACTAGCAATGTTCATTTCGCTTGCTGTGGCATTTTTTATTTATATCTATTTCTCTCACAACGGTATTGGCATTTTACTGTTGATTTTCCCCGTGTGGATGCTTATTCGAATGGGCTTCAATGCCATTGATGGCATGCTGGCACGTGAGTTCAACCAACAATCCAAACTCGGTGCTTTTTATAATGAATTATGTGATGTGATTTCTGACTCAGCACTCTATTTTAGTTTAATTTGTTTTGCTTTTATTCAAGCCGAACTGCTAATTTTGACCTGTTTTCTCGCCATACTTGCTGAATATACAGGTGTGATGGCGCCATTAGTGGGTCAAGAACGTCGCTACGATGGTCCAATGGGAAAAAGTGACCGTGCTTTTGTATTTAGCATCATCTGTATCGTGATCGTGACTTCTTCTATATTTAACTTCGGTTTAAACACATTGTCTATTATCTGCAATAGTATTTTGATTATTATCATTTTTTTATTATTTATCACGATTTATAACCGCATTAAAAATAGCATTATCAACCCACAATAAATTTCAGTTTAGATCGTCAGTCGATTCATTATTTTGAGAACAACACAATGTATAACAATACTCAGCATACCTTTACGAGCCATGATGGAACATCTTTGTTTTATCAACATTGGGAAAATAGCAATTTAAAAAGTAACCGTAAGAAAAAAGCGGTGATCTTATTTCATCGTGGCCATGAACATTCGGGACGAATGGCGCATTTGGTCAATGAATTGAATTTGCCAGATTTTGATTTTTTCGCTTGGGATGCGCGAGGTCACGGCAATACCCCAGGTCAACGTGGTGATGCACCGAGCTTTTCTGCATGCGTTCAGGACATTCAATATTTTATTCAGCATATTGAACAAACTTACCAAATCCGATCAGAAAATATAGCAATTGTAGCTCAAAGCGTTGGCGCTGTTTTAGCCGCGACATGGGTGCATGATTATGCCCCTAAAATCCGTGCTTTATGCCTTGCCTCGCCTGCATTTGACATCAAACTCTATGTGCCTTTTGCAAAACCCGGCTTAACACTCCTCAACAAATTCGCTGGCAACTTTTTTATTAATAGTTATGTCAAAGCCAAAATGCTGACGCACGATACTGCACGTGCACAGAGTTATGACACTGACCCGAAAATCGCTCGGGCCATTTCAGTCCGGATGCTGCTGGGGCTATACGCAGCTTCAGATCGACTCGTTAAAGATGCACAAAATATTTTTGTTCCTACACAGATTTTATGTTCGGGATCTGACTACGTGGTGCATCAAAAACCGCAATTGGCGTTTTATCAAAAACTCCCTCATCCAATGAAGGAATTTCACGTCTTAGATGGTTTTTATCATGATACCTTGGGTGAAAAACATCGCAAAATCGCCACAGATAAAATCCATCGCTTTATTCAACAATGTTTTAAACAACCCTATTTCGCACCTAAACTTTTAGATGCCGATAAAATTGGCCCAAGCTGTGCTGTTGCTGAAACTTTAAGTTCAACGCTTCCAAAACATTCTTTAAAACATGCATTTTGGAGCTTAACCAAACAAAATCTTAAAATTGGTAGTCTCTTTTCCAAGGGCTTAAAAATTGGTGAAGAGACAGGATATGACTCTGGCAGCACCTTAGATTTTGTCTACAGAGATCAATCAGAAAGCCAAAACGCACTGGGTAAAATCATCGATCGACAATATTTAAATGCAATTGGTTGGCGTGGTATTCGCGTTAGAAAACAAAATATTGAAGCGCTATTAACGAAATATGCTTCTAAGTTAAATGATGCCCAACACGCGGTACGGATTATGGATATTGCAGCAGGCCATGGCCGATATATTTTAGATGCTGTACAAAAACTGCCTGAGCAGCCTGAATCTATTCTGCTCAGAGACTACAGTTCAATCAATGTACAAGCGGGTCAAGCAATGATTGAGCAAAGAGGTTTAAGCCAGATTGCCAAGTTTGTAGAAGCGGATGCCTTTGATACCACTTCTTTAGCCAGTGTTGAACCTAAACCTACTCTAGCCGTGGTCTCAGGTTTATACGAATTATTTAGTGATAATGATTTACTTAGACAGTCCTTATCCGGCTTAAGCCAGGCCATTGAGAAAGATGGTTATCTCATCTACACGGGTCAAATTTGGCATCCGCAACAAGAGTTTATCGCCCGTGCCCTGACCTCACATCGCCAAGGAGATGCATGGGTCATGCGTTTGCGCTCACAAGCCGAGATGGATGCCTTGGTTGAGCAAGCAGGATTCAAGAAAATCGATCAAGTTATTGATGAGTTTGGTATTTTCACCGTTTCCGTTGCACAAAAAATTTAAGCTTGGATGGTCAATCTTATGCATAAACTGGATACGGAAACAGGAACTTGGAAATACGGCCTACTGTGTTTGGCATTTCTGGCACCTTTTTTCTTCTTAAGTTATGGTTTTGCCAATCAATACGCTGCAGGCTTAGCTTCCGTACCTGTTATCGTCTTTAAATGGGAAAAATATATTCCACTTTGGCCATGGAGTATTGTGCCTTATTGGTCGATTGATCTGTTCTATGGTTTGTCTTTATTACTTTGTTGGAATAAGTTTGAATTAAAACAACATGTCCTGCGACTATTTTCGGCACAAATCCTTTCAATCAGCTGCTTTTTAATTTTCCCGCTACGTTTTAGCTTTGAACGCCCCGAACTCACAGGTTTTTTCGGCCTATGGTTTGATGTCTTGATGGGCTTTGATAAACCGTTTAATCAAGCACCTTCCCTGCACATTGTGCTACTGGTGATACTTTGGGATTTTTTCCGTCGGCATAGCACAGGCAAACTAAAATATCTGGTAGATGGTTGGTCCTTTTTGATTGGTCTCTCAGTTCTAACCACTTGGCAGCACCATTTTATAGATATTCCAACAGGTTTATTGGTCGGTGCCTTATGTTTATGGCTATTCCCGATGGCTGGCTCTGCGCCATGGGTTCAAAATAAACAAAGTCGGCTAAGCTTAAAGCACATTAAAATCGGGATCCTTTATCTGTTTGCTGCCTTATTTTGTAGCGCAATCGCACATGCAAAAGGTTGGTGGCTTTGGCTGCTCTATCCTGCAAGCAGTCTGCTTTTAGTTTCGTTTGCATATTTATTCAATCGACCGCATTTTTTTCAAAAACTCAGTCATGGTGATATGACCATTGCTGCAAAAATATTGTTTGCGCCTTACTTTGTATTTGCTTGGATCAATAGCCGAATCTGGACTTATCGCCATCCTGAAGATTCTAAAATCATCAAAATCAATCAGAGTTATATTTATTTAGGTCGCTATCCGTCCAAACAGGTCATGCAACAATATGATGCTTTACTCGATTGTTGCGCAGAATTGCCCACTTATCCAAAGTGCTCTTATGCCCAAAACTTGAGTTTAGACCTGATTCCTTTACAGGCCAATCAGCTACATAATGCTGTAGAGTCTTTAGAACTATTCTTGAAATCTAATAACAATGATGAAGCACAAAACATCTTGGTCTTCTGTGCTTTGGGATATTCACGAAGTAGTGCTGTAGTTGCCGCATTATTATTGAAACAACATCCTGAATATTCAGTCGAAGATGTTTTACGGATTATTCGCCATAACCGTCCTTGGGTCGTGCTTAAAGCACCTCAAATAAAACATTTAAATACTTATCGTTTAAAACTTAAAGGACTTGCACCATGAATTTACAACTTGTGGTGCTATCAAAGTTGTTACAATCCACCACTGGATTGCTCATTTCAGCTTATGTAGCAGCGATCCTCACGCTCTGGCTCATTATCCAGTTTGGTAATGTGCTGCTATTCGATTTGCTATATATATTAATTTGTCTAGTTTTGCTCGGAATACAACATTATTTAAGCCTGAGAATCAAATTTGATTCGGCACTTTTAGCCACTGTCGCTGAATACAGCCAAACTCAAAACCTTGAACAAACCACCAAGGAGCTGGACTTAAGTTTAATCAACTTAAAATTAATGCCTGCAAATAAATGTGGTCGCGCATGGGAGCTGCGTGAATTAGGTTGTCTGGCTTTATTTAAATGGCAGATATTTGTGCTTTGCTTGCAATACATCGCATTCATCTGCATATTTTTACTGTATAAATAATTCACAATAATTTGAAGCCATGCCAAATCCAATAGACACTTCAGGGAATGCTCACTCACCAATGAAAGGTAATTTTTTAAGCCGTTCAATTGCTCGATATATTGCCTTTCTCACTCGTCGTGGGGCGCGGCTGCTCACGGGCGCGCGGAGTCTATGGGTCGGGTGCAAACCGGTTATGAAACAGCGTATTTATTATGCAAATCATAATAGCCATATCGACTTTATTTTGCTTTGGTCATCACTGCCGACAGATCTCAGACGGAAGACGCGTCCTGTAGCGGCTTCGGATTATTGGCTAAAAGATGGCTTTCGACGTTTTCTCATTCAAGATACGTTTACTGGTGTCACTATTCAGCGAAATCGAGAGCAAAATCAAGATCCATTAGAACCGATCAAAACCGTATTAGCTCAAGGTGACTCGATTATTTTCTTTCCTGAGGGTACTCGAAATTTAAATGATGACGTTGAATTATTAGAGTTTAAAAGCGGCTTATTTCATCTCAAAAATCAATTTCCTGATGTTGAAATCGTACCGGTATGGATCTCAAATTTAAAACGTGTCATGCCTAAAGGCGCGCTTATACCACTCCCCCTATTATCTACCATTATATTTGGTAAGCCTTTAGAAGCCCATAATGAACAGAGTAAAACTGAATTTTTAAACTACGCTCAGGATGAATTACTCAAATTAAAAGCATTGGAGTATCAATAATGGAATTCACCAATGCGCAAATGACCTATGTATTGTTTGGTATTTTTGCAGTTATTTTGATTATTGCCTCAACCATTGGCTCAATACTAAAATTTAAAGCGGGTTATGCACCTGCACCCGTTATCGACAATTTAAATGCACGGATCAATGCATGGTGGGTCATGCTGTTGGTACTTGGTGTAGCAATTTCATTAGGCAAAATTGCCTTTGTGATCCTTTTTGCGTTGATTTCACTCTTTGCTTTACGCGAATTTATCAGTTTACTGCCAACCCGTCGCGGTGATTATCTTCCGTTGCTGATCGCTTTTTATTTTGTCATTCCATACCAATATTACTTGGTGTATATCGACTGGTACGGGCTATATTCTATTTTTATTCCGCTGTATGTATTTCTTCTTATCCCTATTGCTACACTTAAAGCCGAAGATACCACGCGATTTTTAGAGCGTAGTTCAAAAATTCAATGGGGTCTGATGATCAGCGTATTCTGTATTTCGCATGTGCCTGCGCTATTAAATCTTAAACTTCCCGGATTTGAAGGTGAAAAAATTTGGCTAGCGATCTGGCTGATCATGGTGGTACAAGCCTCCGATGTCTTACAATATATCTGTGGCAAGCTATTTGGAAAACACAAAGTCGCACCGATACTTTCACCATCTAAGACCGTAGAAGGATTAATCGGAGGCATTGCTTTAGCCACTGCATTAGGCGTTGCTATGTCATGGCTTACACCCTTCAGCTATCTACAGGCTGCATGTATTGGTTTTATTGTTTGTATATTTGGTTTCTTTGGTGGACTTGTCATGTCAGCCATTAAACGCGATCGTGGTGTAAAAGATTGGGGACAACTCATCCAAGGCCATGGTGGCATGCTCGACCGAATTGATTCCATCTGCTTTTCTGCACCGATTTTTTTCCATATTTTGCGCTATTGGTGGTCTTAAAAAGTGACTAAGTTTCAAATAGAAAATTTGGGATTTTAATTGATGTTACGTATGTAGAATTAATTTCACATTTTAAAAATGCTTTTTAAGTTTATGCGATGGTGTCTTACATCTAAAGATTGAATAAAGATCTTAGCCTTCGGCTGGAGATACTCTTACGAAACGTTGTTTCTCATTCGGCAAAATGAGAAGCGAAGCTTCGCAAGGAAACCATCTTGCGGTGCAATGCACCTCACCGACAAAACGCGTTTACTAGCGTCAAATTATTCAAAGTATCGCAGAAACATTTTTGATTACAATTAGTCCTGTCTCAAACAGTTGCGGATGATGTTACCGTATATCGTTCTTTTATTTGAATCAACGTGCGCTTCTGATGTTACTTTGTAACATCAGTTAATAATACGCACAATAAAAAATCCCAAGCAAACAAGCTTGGGATTATTCTCATCAGGTATTCGATTTAAACGTCTGAAACCGCAAACTTTTTAAAAAGGCTTACGCGACGTTTAGGATGAACATTGGCTTTAGTTAAATCACCTTGATAGTGATTATAGACCCGTTTATCCATCATCTTAAACCAAATAGAGGGGACTAAAGCAGGAATTAGCATAGTGGCATAGCCGCTAGGCAACTCTGGCGCTTCATCAAAATGTCTTAATGCCTGAAATGGACGAGTCGGATATGCATGATGGTCTGAATGTCGCTGTAATTGATACAAAAATAGATTGGTCACAATATTATTGTTATTCCAACTATGTTCAGGCATGGTTCGCGCATAACTTCCATCCGGTTTTTGCTCACGCTTCAGGCCATAATGTTCAATATAATTAATAATTTCAAAAAGGCTGATTCCATAAAAGGCCTGTGTAACTAAATACGGTGTCACTCCTTTACCAAATATTTTCAGCATCGAGGCATGAAAACCTGCACTCATCGCCCAACCATGAAACAGTTCATTTTCCTTCGAAAAGAAACTTAAACCTTTACGTTTTAAACGTTGTTTCTCAATCTGCACCGCCGATTTAATTCCACCAAATACAGTGCGTGGCCAAAACTCATAAAAAGTTTCGCCCATTTTTGAAGATGCAGGATCTTCAGGCGTTGCCGCACGTTTATGGTGCCCATAAGGATGTTCAATGCGGAAATGGCTATAACCTAATGGTGCGAGAGTCGCATGTGCCCAATAATGGTCTTTTTTATGTGGTCGATGGCAAAGTTCATGTGCTGTATTTACACCGACGCCATTGATGGCACCCATCGAAATCCCAAGTAGAACTTGATCTAATATTGAAACATCTTTACGGGTAACCACATAGCCAGCAAAAGCATTCGCTGCCATTTGCAGTGGAATAAATAATTTGACGATACGATCATAATAGGGATCATTCACTAAAACTTTGATGTCATCATCTGTCGGGTTATTGGCATCATCACCGATCAGTGCATCCAGTGCAGGAATAATGACATGCAGTAGAAGCGGCCCGCCCATGGCAAATAGTTTTTTTGTCGGTTTGGGACCAAAATGATAACCCGCCAAGATCCCCATACCAATGACTGGTAAACCTGGACTCAATAGCCAACCATAACGTTTTTTATCTAAAACACTACCGATTTTGCTTTCTAACTGAGCGAGCTGCTGTTCATTTAATTTTACTGGTGCATTCATGCGCTAGACTTCCCTATTTACTTCTTCTGTGTTTATATTCGTAAAATATGGGCAGCCAGAACAGTTTTAAGCGTCCAAAAAAACTATGTGATCGTCTTTGGCATTTAAGGATATATGTTGACCTTTAAGCACATAGTGACCATCTATAAATACAAAATTAATATGAGTAAATATTTGAAATATGGATGCTTTAAGTAAAATTTTTGATGATATTCATCTCCACCGATCTGAATATATTTATTTGAGATCAAAGCATCCTTGGGCTTTTCATTTTCAAGATCACAATGCCATGGTTGCGTATGTGGTGATTCAAGGTCAGTGTGTTGTGCATATAGATCAAGAGCAGGTCTTACTTGAAGCTGGCGATCTTTGCCTTATTCCCTCAGGGCAAAATCATTACTGCAAATCTATACAGTCTGATGTCTTGGTTGAGTCAATAAACATCACACCACTTTTTCAAGAGCAAAGAAATAAAACCATTGAATTAAATTCTGCCGAATCTCATAAAGCAGAGGAATTATTTGTACTAGCGATCCGTGGGCATGTCGACAGCATTATGGCAAAGCCCTTAGTGAATGCACTCCCCACGCTATTGTATACACCACACATCATGAGCAGTACCGCACCTGAATGGTTGCAAATTGGCTTACATTTTCTGGCCGTTGAAGCGCATCAGATCCGTCCAGGCCGCGACAAAATTTTGGATCATCTGGTGAGTATTTTATTTATCGAATGTGTGCGTGATTATATTGCAGCCTTATCAGATTCAAGCAGTTGGTTGCATGCCTTGAGTCATCCTGAATTATCCAACGCTTTGGCCGCGATTCATGAAAAACCGCAGCATGCTTGGACCGTCGAAAGTTTGGCAGAACAATGTTGTATGTCGCGTTCTAAATTTGCCAGTTTATTTACTCAAATGCTCGGTGAATCACCACTCGCCTATTTGCAGCAACATCGTTTGCGACTGGCAACACAGCACTTACAAACGGGGCAACTGACTATTCAGCAAATTGCCCATCGTATCGGTTACTCATCTGAAACGGCATTTAGCCAAACTTTTAAAAAGTTTTATGATCTAACACCGAGCCAGTATCGACAGCAGCATCAACTCGCAAAAACTGAGTCACCTTAAAGGTTTAATCTAAAAGCTTTAAAATCGCTTCCACAGGGTTTTCACTGTTGCCTGAAAGCAGTTGTTTATGCATGGTGATGTGCTGCATCACTTGAATTTGCGATTTTTCAACATCCATCAAGCTTTCAATTTCTGCTGCTAATTTTTCAGGCGTTGCATCATGTTGGATGAGTTCCTGAATCACCTTTTTGCCCGCAATAATATTTGGCAATGAATAATACGGAATTTTGATCAGCAATTTCACCACATGATAGGTCAGCCAATTTAACTTATAAAAGGTTACCATTGGGCGGTGTAAAAGCATCGCTTCTAAAGTCGCTGTACCCGAAGCCAAAGCGACAATATTCGATGCGTTCATAACCTGACGGCCAATTTTAGATTCGGTATCGGTGTTTTCCATCAAGCGAACTTTGGCTTGTAATGCTTCAGGGTACTGCTTGAGCAACAATTCGATTTGCTGTTTACGTGCATCATTAATTGCAGGAATCAGGAACACATAGTCTGGATGCTGCTCCGTCAAAATCTGTGCGGCAGACAGTACCAAAGGCCCCAAACGCTCAATTTCACCGCGACGGCTGCCCGGAAGTAATGCAATATGTTTTTGATGCTCATCTAAGCCTAACTCGTGTTTAGCCGCAACAAGTGGATTATCTAAAGGCAACTGACTTGCCAATGGGTGTCCGACAAATGCAGCCGGAACTTGCCATTTTTGGAAAAACGCTTTTTCGAAAGGAAATAAACAAAGGACTAAATCAATACTCGCCTTGATGCCATGCACACGGCCTTGGCGCCACGCCCACACTGAAGGACTAACATATTGCACTGTTTTAATTGGTAGCTGTTTTTGCTTCATGCTCTTAGATAAACGCAAATTAAAATCCGGTGCATCTATCCCTACAAAAACATCGACAGGGTTTTCAGTCCATTTTTCAACCAGACCATCACGTACAGCAAAGAGTTTTTTAATATCTTTTAAGACTTCAACGATCCCCATCACCGATAAAATATCCATCGGATAATAGCTGTTAAAGCCTTCTGCAATCATTTGCGGACCACCAATGCCTTCAAATTCCGCATCAATCCCTTGCTCTCGAAAACTACGGATAAGCTTGGCGCCTAATGTATCCCCGGATACTTCCCCAACCACGATGCCAATTTTAAGTTTCCGATTTTGCAAAAGTCTGTCCTTTTAACTCAATTTTCTTTAGCTATAGATTCTATACGAGTCCTTCACAAAGTTAATAGATTTCCTGAAAAAAGCTGCACAGCTTTAATTCACCATTTTAGAAATATTCCTCACTGTGCTTAGCTACTAACTAAAAATTTTTATACCAATGGTTCTGATTTCTACCGTATTTACTCTTAAACAATTTACGAAATAGTACTGCGGTTTTAAAACCCATGCTTTCCGCAAGTTTATCAACTGAATAATCTGTCAATTCGAGCAATTCAGCCCCACATCGCAGTCTTTAATTATTTGACCAAGTGACAATAGGTAGTTCTGACGCATGTTTAAAATGTCTAGTTAGTGTCCTTCTACTCATATTCGAATAATGGCGAAACCTTATCTTTTTAAGGAGTATAGATTTTGCAGGAATGGACTTTAAGTTCACAGTCGCATATATCGATAAATAACTAATTAAAGACTAGGAAAATAAACCTACGGTGCGTTTTTTGGTATTAGATATGCATTTCAGATAGTCATCACCTTATATTCTAAATACATGATTTCACTGCAGCATAATCTCCATTTGAACTATTAACTACTTGAGAAAACCGAAATCAATAACTTAGTTTAGATAAAATTCATTTATTTCAAAATTAAAATCATTCTTTATCTATTTTTTTCACAAGCAAATCACTAATCGAGACAACGACTTATATCAATTAGTCATAAGATATGCACGTTTTTTGATATTTGGCATTCAGCGATGGTCGGTCCTTTAGAGTTCATTCTGGCAGGTGTAATTGTAGGTTTCTGCGTAGGTATTACCGGTGTTGGTGGTGGCTCTCTCATGACCCCAATATTAATTAGCCTATATAAAATTGAGCCTCACATTGCAATTGGTACGGACTTGCTTTATGCCGCAATTTCAAAATTTTGTGGTTCTTTAGTCCATGCCCGTAAAATGAATATCGTTTGGACCATTGTTATTTGGCTTGCAGTCGGCAGTATCCCTGCGTCTTTTGCGACCCATTGGGTACTGGAAAACTATCTCAGCCAATCGACACATTACAAAACCGTGTTAACCATGTTTTTAGGTTTTATGCTGACGATTACAGGGATCTCAATTATTTTCCGTGGTCATATCGAAAAATTCTTTAATAAATTTCGAAAAACTGATCAGTTGGATGATATGAGTGCGGATCTTGAACGTATCAATTTCCAAGCTAAAAATAAGCGTGCATATATCATCATCATGGGGATTATTTTAGGCGTATTCGTTACCCTATCGTCTGTTGGTGCAGGTGCCTTCGGTATTATGGCTTTGGTACTTATGTTCCCGAACTTACCGATGATTCGTATTATCGGCTCTGACGTCGTACATGCCGTGCTTCTTACACTGGTTGCAGGCTTGGGTCATATGAGCTCAGGTAATGTCGATTTTCATTTATTGGGTTGGTTATTGGTTGGTTCTATTCCTGCAATTGTGGTCGGAACTTTAATCAGCTCACGTTTACCTGAAAAAGTCATTCGTAAAGTCTTAGGCATTACCTTGTTTGTTTTAGGCATGAATTTCATCATTAATCCAGTAAAATCAAAACCTGTCGAAAAACCAACAACTGCAATGTTGATCGCACCGACGGTGAATAGTCAGCAGGTTTAAATTAACTGCCCGATTCATCACTTTTTTTTCAGAGACTTATTGATCTTTTTTATAACATTTGAATGCTATATTCATGTTATATTCGGCTCACGAAACAACCTTTTGTATAATCAAACCAGTGACGGCAATGAATACTTTACAGTCAAATTCTATTACCCAAAACGACATTGATGACGTGAATGTAAAAAGCATTCAGCCTCTTGTTACTCCTGCAGAACTAAAAAAAGAGCTACCTCTGACTGAAACTGCCTATCAAACAGTCCTTAAGGGCCGTGAAACTGTACGTAATATTTTAGATGGAAATGACAAACGTCTTTTTGTTGTCATTGGTCCATGTTCAATTCACGACACAGTCGCTGCACATGATTATGCTGACCGTTTAAAAGTTTTAAGTGACAAAATCCAAGATACGATTTATGTCGTGATGCGTGTGTATTTTGAAAAACCACGTACCACGGTGGGTTGGAAAGGTCTGATTAATGACCCAGACATGAACGATTCTTTCAACATCGAAAAAGGCTTACGTATTGGTCGTAAACTTTTACTTGAATTGAATGAAAAAGGTTTGCCTTGTGCAACTGAAGCACTCGATCCAAACTCACCACAGTACTACCAAGATCTTATCTCTTGGTCAGCGATTGGTGCTCGTACCACTGAAAGCCAAACACATCGTGAAATGTCTTCTGGCCTTTCTTCACCTGTGGGCTTTAAAAATGGTACAGATGGTGGTTTAACCGTTGCGACCAATGCCATGCAATCTGTTAAACATGGTCATAGCTTCTTGGGCTTAAGCGACCAAGGTCAAGTTTCTGTTATTCGTACCAGTGGTAACCCTTATGCACACGTTGTACTCCGTGGCGGTAACGGTAAACCAAACTACGACGCAGGTTCTGTTGCAGATGCAGAGGCGGCATTAGCCAAAGCAAAAGTTAGTGGCAAAATCATGATTGATACCAGTCATGCAAACTCAAACAAAGACCCGTACCTACAACCCCTTGTTCTGAAAAATATTACTGAACAAATCCTTGACGGAAACAAGTCAATCGTGGGTATTATGGTAGAAAGTCACTTAAAAGGTGGTCGTCAGGATATTCCTGCCAACCTCTGTGACCTCGAATATGGTAAATCAGTGACTGATGGCTGTATCGATTGGGATACGACTGAAAAAGTCTTGTTAGAGATGCATGAAGCACTTAAAGACGTGTTACCGACACGCTAAGTGAATGAAAAACGCCATCTTCGAGATGGCGTTTTACTTTGAAGGATTATTTGTCAGATGAATGAAATCGAAAATGCGTTAAGTCACATTGAAAACTTCCAATATATACATGAACACTTATTAACGTCCGGTCAACCATCTCCTTCTGAGCTTCAAACGATCAAAGAATATGGTGTTTCAACAGTTATTAATTTAGCACTGACTGATGCATCCAATCATATCGAGCATGAAGACCGTATTTGCCTAGATCTAGGCCTGAACTATATCCAAGTTCCAATCTCTTGGGATACCCCTTCAGATGATCAATGCCTTCTAGTACTCGATATGATTGACCATTTGGTTCAAGGTCAAACGGTTTGGCTGCACTGTGCAAAAAACTTCCGTGTCAGCAGTTTGATGTATTTATATCGTCAATACTATATGGATGTTGATATGCCAAAGGCTCAAGATTTGATGCATCAAATTTGGGAACCCAATGAAACATGGACAGGTTTAATCCATGCGGTTGCCTTACAACTTCAAGGCCGTAAAGCAACTCAAGATTTACAACATGCACTGATCCATCCAGATCATTTTGCGTGAGAAATCAGTACTGTTGCAGTAGAAAGAATACCTTCTTGGCGACCAGTAAACCCTAATTTTTCGGTGGTGGTCGCTTTGATGCTAATTTGTGTAACTTCAACGTCCATAACATTTGCGATACTTTGACGCATTTCTAAATTATGTTTTGCTAGTTTAGGGCGCTCACAAGCCACGGTAATATCAGCATTATTAAGTACATATCCACGATCTAAAATCATTTGGTAGACGTGTTTTAAAAGTACTCGACTATCGGCACCTTTAAATTTTGGATCTGTATCTGGAAAATGCTGACCAATATCTCCAAGTGCCAAAGCACCTAATAATGCATCACAAAGCGCATGCAGTACCACATCACCATCTGAATGTGCTTTGAGTCCATGTGTATGTGGAATTTGAACACCAGCAAGCGTTACAAAGTCACCTTCTTCAAATGCATGCACATCCATGCCCTGACCGATACGAATTTGAGCTATCATGCTTGAGTTCCTTGAGAAAATAATGATTGAAATCTTGTATTCACGCTTTCTATTTCGCTATAGTGTGGGCAAGCGCAACATAGTGAAAGTATAAGCGATCATGCTGTTGAAAACTGAAATAAATATCATCAAAAAATTCGGACTGGTTCTGCTAATAGGTTCTGGCCTAGCGACGTTTACGCATGCAGAAAAAATAGACTGTGATCAGGCCAATACTCAGGCAAAAAAAAATTACTGTTCTGACGGTTTTGAAGAACAGCGTGAAAAGTTAGATGGGCTTTTTTTAACAGCGCAGTTAATTACCGATGCCCCAATACGCTTACTGATAGATACGCAAAAATTATGGTATAGCCGAGTTCAGCAATGCAAAAACTTGGAGTGTTTTAAACAACAGTTTGAACTTCGCCATGAAGATTTGAATATTTATACCTCGATGAACCAAAGTTTAACGCAGCATTATCTGAAATTTGAAAATGGTCATTTTGCGACATCACCTGTACATTTAAAGGTACATCAACTGGGCAAAGACAGCATCAAAATTGAAGGCATTGCCTATCGTAATCCGAACAATCGAGTTGAAACACAAACCATTCCATTTTTAGCTTACACAACACCCGAACAAAAAAATCAAATCACCGATAATGAACACGACTGCAAATATCAGTTCAATTACAGTAAAGCCTTACTCTCAGTAAAAACTGAACAAAAAGGCTGTGAACGTTTTGCAGGGATTTATCGTTTATATGATTAAGATCAAATTCGAATGACTTAGATACATCAAAAAAGCCTCAACATTGAGGCTTTTTTGATGTCTACAATATGTCAGTTAAATCGGATGTGTTTGCTGCACTTGCTGGCTAATCATCGCAGCTGTTGCCGCAGATAAGGTCCATCCGAGGTGACCATGCCCAGTATTATAGAAAATATGATCTCGCTTACCAGCATGTACCACTGGCATCATATTGGGCATCATTGGTCGTAAACCCGCCCATGGCACCACATGTTCTGTTGATAGATTAAAATTACGATTTGACCAATCAATTAAGGGCTGAATCCGATCTGCACGAATATCTCGGTTATAGCCATTAAACTCTGCCGTGCCTGCAACACGTAGTCGATTTGCACCTAAGCGTGAAGTCACAATTTTGGCACTTTCATCCAACAGACTTACCCAAGGCGCATTGGCCTGACTTTGTTCATCATTTAAATTTATGGTGATTGAATATCCTTTGACTGGATAGACATTTACGCGGTCACCGAGTTTATGCGCAAGTTCATAACTACCTACGCCACCACAGACCACCACAGCATCTGCTTCAAGTATGGTATCAGCATCAGGATGTTCCATATTTTCATCACTGGCTTTTAACTGAACATTGACACCTTTTGCATGATGTTCAAAGTCAGTCACCTCAAAACCCCACATATATTTCACTTCAAAGCGTTCTGTTACTTTAGCAAGCTGCGTCGTAAATTTATGGATGTCGCCCGTGGCATCCCCCGGACAATAAAAACCACCATAGTATTCACCTGTCAGACTAGGCTCGATATCACGGATTTCAGCTAATGTCACAGGATGACGCTCTAAGCCACCCTCACAGAGCATATTATTAACTTGAGTCGCTACCTCATAATCATGTTGATTATGAAAGAAATGTAAAATGCCGCGTTTTTCTAAATCAAACTGTAAGTTTTCATGCTCAGCAATTTCAAATAAACGCTGACGTGCCATCAATGCGAGACGGACGGTTTCGTGAGTATTTTCACGATAATCTTTAATATGTCCCATAAACTCAAAGAGCCATGAATATTTGTGTAGATTAAAACTTGGATTTAATAATAATGGCGCGGTTTTTTGTGACATCCATTTGATGCCTTTCACTACCGTTGCTTTTTGGTTCCAGACTTCAGCATTACATGCTGATAATTGACCACCATTGGCAAAAGAAGTTTCCATCGCTGGATAAAGGTGTTTATCGACCACGGTGACACGATAGCCGAGTAATCCGAGTTCGTAAGCTGTCGTTACCCCAGTAATACCTGCACCAATCACAACAATATGACACATATAGGCTCCTTGGAAATTATATTTCCTATGCTCGCCCCATCTGTCATTGGTACCTGAGAGCTTTGGTTCCTTGCGAAGCAATGTGAACCTTCCCCTTCGGTGAGTAGATCCGGCCTACTTCTCTCCAGATTTTTTATATGATTACAGTCCTTTTGCCTGAGAGTTTCCTGGGGGAACTTGCTCCTTCGGCGAGCACGATCTGTGCTTCTCTCCTGCAATCATCCATTCGTTTTTATTCGGCATTCATCTTGGTATTGCCTTAGTTAGATATGAGCAACATTTGTACCAAATCTCAAGTCCTATTTGGGTCAATATTGTTAAATATTATTTTTATATCGATTTAAGTTGTTAGGTTATAAATTTAAAATCATTCTTTCTAAACCTAAATACTTCATCTTTAAAATAAAGGTTTAAAATATTAAATGAAATTTATAACTAGAAAGATTGAAGTTTTATGTCGGATTCTACGCTTTTCTCTCGCTTTGCATCTGTGATCAAAACACATTCTATTGAAGAATTAACCCAAAGTGATTTACTCCTTCTTAAGACTCTGGGGCCTGTTCAAAGTTTTTATGCACCATTCGAGGCCATAAATCATGATGCAAAAGTGGTCATCGTCGGCATCTGCCCAGGCCAACAACAATGGCGTAATTCATTAATCGCAGCGAAGGACGGCTTAGAACAGCAATTATCTGAGGAAAACATTCTTAAACTTGCCAAGAATAGTGGTGCTTTTAGTGGCCCTATTCGCGAAAATTTAACTCAACTGCTAGATCATATTGGATTACACAATCAATTAGGCATACAGACCACTGCTGAGCTATTTAGCATTCATCAAGATAAGGTGCAAATGTGCTCGGTTTTACAGCAATGCATTTTGGTCAATGGAAAAAATTATGCTGGCTCAACACCCGCAATGCTAAAAAATGAATTATTAAAACAACATATTGATGATTATTTTACTCCTATGGTCCAACAGCTTCCTAACGCAATTTATATCCCACTAGGCAAAGGTGTAGATGAGGTTTTAAATTATGTAAGCAGCTTAGGCTATTTAAATGATCAACAGATTTTAGCTGGACTTCCCCATCCATCAGGTGCAAATGCCGAACGGATCAAATATTTTTTAGGTGAAAAACCACGTGAACAATTATCTCGACAAACCAATCCCGAGCAGATTGATAGCGCGAAATCACAGATTTTGCTTAAGATATCTAAATTTCTATGAAGTTCGCTTAACATCACTGAAAAATATTATTTATTTGAATATCCACTACTTATATCAAAGCAGTGCTCGAACAAAACTAGAAAAGTGTGATGTATTTTACTTTTTTGTTTTTCTGTGTGAATATGCGCCAAAATAAATATTGCTCATAAAAATAACACTAACATGGAAAAACACATGAAAAATTATTTAGTTCTAGGATTTACACTCCTACTACTCACAGGTTGTATTACCGTACCTAAAAATAAACCTGAAACAAGAACCTTGAAGCTAAATGGTGTGAATACCGTTGAAAACAGCAAAGTGATCCAACGAACCATTACTCGGGGTCAGTTACTATGTGAAGCTGGGCAAAAATGTCCTGAACTTGCAATTGATTGGCAAAAAAACAAAGGTGAGTATGCACTTTCACTGCATTCTTATGATCAACAGCAGCTTGATATGAGTGAAATATCTTTTGTGATTGACGGCAAAGTTTTGTCTTATCCTGCAATTGGTCAAACAAATTATCGTCGCTTAGATAATTCAAATGTGATTGATTCTTCTAATACCGTGATGATCCCAGATGCTGTGCTTAAACAATTTCGGGACGCAAAAAATATTGCTGTGATTATGAATACCAACCAAGGTGAAATCGCACACTATATGTTAAAAAACCAAAAATCTTCAGATGCCTATCGTCTATTTTTACGTGCTTATTCTTAAGACCAAATAGTCTAAAATAAAAATCCCAGAAGTTAGTGTATGTTTTCTTTTGGGATTTTTTATTCATCTCGCTTTATAAATTGATCAAATACATCATATGATCTTTATTTTATTCGTTTAATTAATTGTTTAATTGTAAGTTCACAAATCGGTTGACCTACCTCTAGATGAAGAGGATAGGCTTGATTTTCATTTGTTAGCTTATAGCCACGTCGTTGATAATATTTTATTAATTCTAAACGCTGATCAATCACATACATGACAAATTCTTCAACATTGGGTTCAATCAACATCGCTTGTTGTTCTGCAAATTGCAATAATTTTTTTCCTAATCCCTGAGCTTGCTCATCTGGGTGAATTGCAAAATGACCAATTTCACAGCTCATTCCCTGCATTTGAATACCAATACACCCCTTGATCTGTGTATTTTCCGACTCAATCACATATAGATGAAAATCCTTTTTTTTTAAGAGTTGACTGAGTTGAGAGACATTTATTCGATTTCCTCGAACAATATGATGTTCCGTGGTCCAACTCTTGGGATGATTCTCCCGATAGGCTATATTTATTAAGCTTTCGAGCTGCTGAATATCACCAAGTAAAGCATGTCTTATATTCATATTTTTTAGCTATTTATTTTCATAGGCCTATTTTACTGAAATAAAAAAACCAGACAATTGTCTGGTTTTTTTAAAGCAATGTGCTCATCAGTGTAGCTCGCTAGCGCTATTCACCAACCGCATCGGAACAAAAAGCAGTGCTTTGTTATTTATCCTCTGTGACTCGCTAACGTTACTCACCAAATCGCGTTCGGAACAAAGCAGTGCTTTGTTATTTATCCTCTGTGACTTGCTAACGCTATTCACTAACCGCGTTCGGAACAAAGCAGCGCTTTGTTATTTATCCACTGTGACTCGCTAACGCTACTCACCAACCGCGTTCGAAACAAAGCAGCGCTTTGTTATTTATCCTCTGTGACTCGCTAACGCTACTCACCGAACCGCGTTCGGAACAAAGCGGCGCTTTGTTATTTATCCACTGTGACTCGCTAAACGCGACTCACCAACCGCGTTCGGAACAAAGCAGCGCTTTGTTTCCTCACTTGGGTTCAATTGGAGCAAATGGTGCAACAACGTCTGCATTTTGTGCACGGTTACGCATGAAGTGATCCATGAGCACAATTGCCAACATCGCCTCTGCAATTGGTGTTGCACGAACACCGACACAAGGATCATGACGACCTTTGGTCAACACATCAGTATCTTCACGATTAATCGTAATGGTTTTACCCGGCGTAGTAATGGATGCTGTAGGTTTCAAGGCGATCGCAACACGAATGTCTTGACCACTCGAAATACCGCCCAAAATGCCGCCAGCATGGTTTGCCAAGAAACCATCCGTAGTTAACTCATCACGGGTTTCATGACCAAACTGCTCGGCAACACCAAAGCCATCACCAATTTCCACACCTTTTACGGCATTGATGGACATCATGGCATGTGCAATATCTGCATCTAAACGATCAAATACAGGCTCGCCCCAACCTACTGGCACTTGCGTCGCAATAATTTCCAGTTTTGCGCCACAGCTCGTTCCTTGTGCACGAAGTGAAGTTACGAGAGCTTCAAAACGTGGGACAGCATCTGCATCACCACAGAAAAATGGGTTATTCGGAACTTCATTCCAGTCCAATTTCTCTGCTTTTTCGGTACCAATTTGGGTTACATGACCACGAATTTCGATGCCAAATTTCTCAAACAAGTATTTTTTAGCAATCGCACCCGCAGCAACACGCATCGCAGTTTCACGAGCACTCGAGCGACCACCACCACGATAATCACGGAAACCATACTTATGTGTATACGTATAGTCTGCATGACCCGGACGGAAGGTTTGCGCGATGTTGCCATAATCTTTTGATTTTTGATCTGTGTTACGGATCAATAGACCAATCGATGTACCGGTTGTTTTGCCTTCAAATACGCCTGAAATAATTTCAACTTCATCGGGTTCTTTACGTTGAGTCGCAAACTTAGATGTACCCGGCTTACGACGATCCAGATCCTTTTGCAAATCGGCTTCAGTCAGTTCAATACCCGGTGGAACCCCATCCACAATGGCCATCAGACCAACGCCATGAGATTCACCACAAGTCGTTACACGGAAGAGTTGCCCTATACTATTACCTGCCATGTCAAACGACTCCTTATGCTTGAACAGATTGAATGAATAAATCTCGGTATTCGCGGCATTGAGCAGCAGTCAATGCAAAGATACCTGTACCGCCTTTTTGGAACTGTAACCAATAAAAATCAACGGTATTGAAGTTTTGACGCATTGCCCATTCTGAGTTACCCACTTCGATCACAATTAAGCCATCTTCAGTCAGGTAATCTGCAGCTTGTGCCAACATTTTACGGACAAGATCCAAACCATCTTGACCCGCAGCAAGCGCCATTTCAGGTTCATGGTGGAATTCTTCTGGTAAATCTGCCATGTCTTCAGCATCCACATACGGTGGATTCGACACGATTAAATCATATTGATTCTCTGCTGGAATTTTGGCGAATAAATCAGACTCAAGTAAAGCCACTTGATATTGTTTATTGTGGTGTTCACAGTTAATTTGCGCCACTTCAAGTGCATCTTTAGATAAATCTGTTGCATCAACTTCAGCGTCTGGGAATGCATATGCTAAAGCAATCGCGATACAACCCGAACCCGTACACATATCTAAAATGCGCTGAGGAGTTTTTGGATTGGCATTTTCAGGTAGATTATTAACTGCAGAACCCATCTCGCCATTTTCGCCTAAACAATAAGGTGCAAAACGGTTTTCAATTAACTCTGCAATTGGAGAACGTGGAATTAGTACACGTTCATCGACATAAAATGGCTTACCAAAGAAATACGACAAGTTTAGTAAATAAGACGTCGGAACTTTTTCATTAATACGACGTTCTAACAATGCTAAAAATTCTGCAACTTCACTTGGCAATAATTTCGCATCTAAGATTTCCGCATCTGCATTCCAATCTAGAGATAACGTTTGTAAAACCAATGCTGAGCTTTCAGCAAAATAGTCTTCTGTACCTTGTCCTAAGTGGGCATCATATTGACGTAAAGCTGTTACCCCAAAGCGGATATAATCACGAATTGTAGATAGGTTTTCAGCTGCTTCCTGTAAATGTTCAGGGCTAATAGTCGGTCGATCCACTTAAGGCGTCTCCAGTTCATAATTTTTTAAACGCCCTATGATACCTTGTTTTAATGCTATTTATAATAAAAATACGGCATTATTCACCGCTTGAAAGCATTTCATAACCGTATATATGAGGTCTGATACATTCGCTGAAATGAAATGTGTAATTTAGGCTTTTCTTCAGCATACTATAAAACCTAATAGATAAAAATTACGAATAAAAACCAATTCAAGCTCAATTGTTTAGCAATTTGTACTTGATCCTAAGCTTTAATTTCTTAAAATCATCCCCATACAAACAGTTAAATTTTAAATGCGGGGCTCCAATGAGCTATAAGCACAATAACCTCATGGCTATGCGTCAAAGCTATTGGGAAGACACTCAGTCTTTAAACGTGCAAAATGAAAAGGCATTTTTTCAGCAACTACTGATCGAACATCAAGTTTTCCCAAATGCGAGTCTAGAAAACGCTCGTACCCTATTTTTTAGCTTACCGAGCATTATTATTGTCAAAGGTTATGCTGCCGGATTTAAAGACGAATCTGTCCAACATCTTATTCATCAACATATTGAAGAACATAAAGCCGCATTGATGCAAAACGATACGGTAAAAATCAAATATCGTTTATAGTTTTCTTTCCAATGTACCTGTCTACGCGGCATCTTGCTTAAGTTTGCAAGTGCTTACTGCATATTCAGTAAGTTGAACTATTTTAATACGTTAAGAAACGTTAAAATTAGCTACAATGTATTTTTCTGCGAATTGCTGATTAAAGGATTTAATTTACATGTCAGATCAGAACGATAAGCTCAAACACTTGAAAACGTCTTCTATGGATCGACGCTTATCTATCGCAAAGGCATCGCTACTTGCGGGAACTCGTTGGGCAGCATCAAACGCTACTTCTATTTTTTCGAGTGAAGAAGAAAAAGAGAAAAAGCGTAAAAAAACCATGAAAGATCAGGCTGAATATCTCGTCGCAGAAATTGGTAAATTAAAAGGTTCGATTGTAAAAATTGGCCAAATGATGGCGTTGTATGGTGAACATTTTCTGCCTGAAGAAATCACCCAAGCCCTCAACACCTTGAACAATCAAACAGTTGCATTGGCATGGCCAGCCATTAAAGTCCAATTACAAAATCAACTTGGCTCAAAACTTGATGATCTCGTGATTGATCATGAGCCACTTGGTACAGCTTCTTTGGCACAAGTTCACCGTGCAAAACGTAAATCTGATGGTTTAGAACTGGTTTTAAAAATCCTGTATCCGGGTGTGGCAGATGCAATCGATTCGGATATGAATCTATTCAAAAACATGCTCAAACTGACACGAATGGTTCCTCAAACCCGTGAATTTGATCAGTGGTTTGATGAAGTTCGTGAAATGATGCATCGTGAAGTAAATTATAAAATCGAAGCAGATACCACTCGCCGTTTTGCTGCACGCTTAAAAGAAGACCCGCGCTATATCGTGCCGCAAATCATTGATGGTTATTCAACACCTCAAGTGCTGTGTATGACTTTTGAACGTGGTGTACCGATTAACAGCCCAGTAATGCTGTCACTTCCTCAAGAGCGTCGCAATGCCTTAGGTGAAGCATCACTTGAGATTGCCGTACGTGAAATTTTTGAATGGGGTGAAATGCAAACCGACCCTAACTTTGGAAACTATTTGGTCCGTTTGGGCAATGGTGCGGATGTACCAGATAAAATCGTACTCCTCGACTTTGGTGCAATCCGTCAGTTCGATGAGCATCTATTAGGCGTTGCACGTAATTTGATTACCGCGGGTTATCACCATAGCTCTGAGCAAATGGTCAAAGCGATGACAGGTTATGAGTTCTTTGATGGTATTCCACAAAGTATTAAACCCGATATGGCCAAAGTCTTTCTGTTAGCGACAGAGGCATTTAGTAGCACTGAAAATAACCCAGACATCCCTGCTGGTGTTATGGACGAACAACAACGCTATGACTGGAAAAAAAGCCAATTACATAGCCGTGTAATGCAACAAGCTTCAAAATCGATGGCATCTCGTTACTTCTCAGTTCCACCTAAAGAGTTTATGTTTATTAGCCGTAAATTTATCGGTGCATATACCTTTATGACCGTCATTGAAGCGAAAACCAATGTTCGTCGTATGATTCAAAAATATCAATAAACATTCAATGCACATCTTAAGACTTGGCTGACTCAAATGTCAGCCAAGTCAATTTCAAAATAAAAATCCATTTAAGCCTTTTTGATTTTCCATTCTTAATTAATCATTTAGCTATCAAAAATCGCCTAAGTGCTCCGTTTATCTTTGACAATCACGCATGTCATTTATGACATGGTTTTTCTATCTTTGGCATGTCAGCATTAAATAAGAACAACGCAAATGGAAAACAACAATGACCAATATGGTAAACAAGGCACAAGGATTTGGACTCTCACTTTTAACTAAAATTGCCGGAAGTGATGTACTCGATCAGTTTAAACTGCGCAAATTTGTTGAAAAATCTTTGTATCAGAGCTCAAAAGCTGGTTTTAAAACCTTGAGCCAAACGCAAAAAGTATTTCAGACCAACAAAGATGTGCATAAGCAACGTTTGCCTAATCAACAAAAATCATTATTTGATTTAAACCTGACTGAAGAACAACAAATGACTGCTGATGCGATGCAGCAGTTTGCCACAGAAGTCTTGTATCCACTTGCTCATCAAGCCGATCAAGAGGAAAGATTTCCTGAAGCGTTATGGCAACATATCCAAGATCTAGGTCTAAATTATTATGCCTTACCTGAAGATTTGGGTGGCGTCGCGACAGAAAAAAATATCATTAGCAATATCTTAATTGCTGAACAATTGGCTGAAGGTGACTTTAGTTTAACAGCAGGTTTACTGTCGACATTTAGCTGTATCAACACCATTACCCAATGGGGTTCCGAATCTGTTCAAGCAACCTACTTAGCGGCATTTGCAGATGATTCAGCCCTACGTGCAAGCTTTGCGGTTCAAGAGGCAACAGCGGCATTTAATCCCTATCAACTTAAAACTCACGCGATTGCTGATGGCCAGCAGTATAAAATCAGTGGGGAGAAAACCTTAGTCCTTCTAGGCGAACAGGCAGATGTGCTGTTAGTGAGTGCCATGCTCAATGGACAGCCTGAAGTTTTTATTGTGCAACGCGACCAGAGCATTAGCGCAAAAAAAACACCTGCTATGGGTTTGAAAGCCACTGAAACTGTAACTTTAAAATTTGATCAGACCCCTGCCCAACGCTTAGGAGATCAAGATTTCAATTACACCTCATTTATCGATCTTGGCAATTTAATGTGGTGTGCCATGGCTGTTGGTACCGCAACTGCAGTCAAGAAATATTGCATTCAATATGCAAACGAACGTACAGCTTTTGGGGAGCCAATTTCGCACCGTCAAAGTGTGGCATTTATGATTGCAGATATGGCAATCGAAATAGATGCCATGCATATGCTCATCCTTAATGCAGCAAGTCTAGCCGAAGCCGGCAAGCCTTTTCATCGTGAAGCCTATTTAGCCCGCGTGCTATGTGCTGAAAAGTCAATGAAAATTGGGACCGATGGCGTGCAAATATTAGGTGGTCACGGCTTTACCAAAGAACATCCCGTAGAACGTTGGTATCGAGACTTACGTGCCACAGCGATTCTTCAATCTGGCTTACATGCTTAATTCAGCAAAATAAAAACAAGGAAATGTCCATGAACTTACAAAATCCGAAAAAATTTAAATTGCTGATCGACCAAGCCCATGAAGTCGCTTTAAATGTTCTACGTCCTATTTCACGTAAATATGACAAAGCCGAACATGCCTATCCTAAAGAGTTAGACATGTTGTCTTCCCTCGTCGACGGTATGAATGATGGCGGTGATGGCATGAATGCAGGTGCTGCCGTCAATAAACGTGGCGACACAGACACGGGTAATAAAAACGATGTCAATATGTCAACAGCCCTCAGTATCATCGAGATGTGCTATGGAGATACAGGTCTGTTGCTCAGTATGCCTCGACAAGGGCTTGGAAACTCGGCTATTGCCGCAGTAGCCAATGATGAACAACTAGAACGCTTAAAAGGAACTTGGGCCGCTATGGCCATTACAGAACCCAATTGCGGCTCTGATTCAGCAGCAATTCGGACAACTGCGACGAAAGATGGCGATGAATACATCCTCAATGGTGAAAAAATCTTTGTTACCTCGGGCGAACGTGCTGATTCAGTGGTGGTTTGGGCAACACTAGATAAAAAATTAGGTCGAGCAGCGATTAAATCCTTTGTTGTTGAAAAAGGTACACCAGGAATGACTGTAGAACGCCTAGAACATAAATTGGGTATTAAAGCTTCTGATACTGCTGCCATTAGTTTTGTAGATTGTCGTGTCCCTGCTGCAAACTTATTAGGCAATGCTGAAATTGATGTAGCAAAGGGTTTTGCTGGGGTTATGGAAACTTTTGATAATACTCGCCCACTCGTTGCTGCGATGGCTATAGGCTGTGCAAAGGCATCTTTAGAGCGAATTAAAGAAATCTTTAAAGATGAATTAGACGAACAGTATTCAACACCCATCTTACAAAGTTCGAATATTGCTGCACAAATCTACCGAATGGAAGCAGACTGGGAAGCAGCACGTCTACTCATGCTCAAAGCTGCATGGATGGCTGACAACAAAAAACCTAACTCACGTGAAGCATCCATCGCTAAAGCAAAAGCAGGCCGTGTAGGTAATGAAATCACATTAAAATGTGTAGAGCTCGCAGCTGCAGTTGGTTATAACGAAGATGAATTATTGGAAAAATGGGCACGTGATTCAAAAATCCTTGATATATTTGAAGGAACACAGCAAATTCAACAATTAATCGTTGCACGACGTGAACTGGGTAAAAGTTCAAGCGAATTAAAATAATTACTTTGTTTGAGCAATTTGAAACTTAAAGATGGATTTTTATATAGGATCAGTCTATAAACAATCCATCTTTTTGTTTTTCGATGATTATGTTTCAGATCCGACCACTTCAACTTGAAGACAATGCAAGCATTGCCAATGTCATTCGCACAGTTTCCAAAGAATTTGGATTAGCACCTGAATCAGGATTTGCCGTTGCAGATCCAATTTTAGATGATTTATATCACGTTTATGCACAAGCAAATGCACAATATTGGGTTATTGAAAATCAACACGGTACAATTTTAGGTGGTGGCGGCCTTTCTCCTTTAGCTGGAGATTCAAGCATTTTAGAAATCCAAAAAATGTATTTTTTGCCTGAATTACGTGGTCATGGTTTAGCCAAAGATATTTTAGAACTTTGTTTTCAATTCGCCACAGATCATAAATTTAAAGCGTGTTATTTAGAAACCACACATACACTTGGGCAAGCAGTAAAACTCTATGAAAAAGTAGGATTTCAACACTTACAAGCTCCTAAGGGCAATACAGGTCATAGCCAAGCATGCGAAATTTGGATGCTTAAAACACTTTAAATTATACTTAGATTCCATTCATACCTCTGAAAAAAGTTATAGCTTTTTCAAATAGGGATATTTCATGAGTGGATATTCTAGTTTTTTATAACTAAAGTTCTCGGGATTTGAATATCCCCACAATCTTAATAAGTACCATGTCAAGAGAGAAATAGTGACACAAGTAATGCTATCTGTTTTTCTCTCTTCACTTAGACAATCATGTAATTTGAGTACATTTCCATCAATTTTTACAATTACACTGTATAGAGCAATTTAAGAAAATATTGACCTCTAAGTCTCCAATTTATACTATCGCTTAAAGAAATTACACTTAGCCATGATTATTTTAAAGTGAATATAAATGCAGAATGTACTGAATAAAACTCGCCTTTCAACTCGTCTTTCGTCGCTCCTAAGCGCACACAGCTTAAAGTTTTCAACTGTTATAATATCTGTAACCCTGATTTCTGGATGCTCATCACTCGGTGGTGGCTCTGTAGAAAAACGTGCCATTAAACTTTCATCAGGGATACAAAAGGCCTATTCAGTCAATCCTGAAACTGCAAATCGAGTGTCCCCCTACATTGTGCAAACTGCTGATCAATATAACTTAGATCCTTTACTACTGGCTGCTGTTATTCGCCAAGAATCAACTTTCCGCCCTTATGTCAGTTCACCTGCAGGTGCAGTCGGTTTAACTCAGGTGATGCCACGTTATTGGCAAGCAACATGCCCTGGGGATTTATATGACGAATTCACCAATATTAATTGTGGGTCATTTATTTTAACTAAATATAAAAATGCCGCTGGCAGCATGCCAAAAGCTTTAGCCTACTATAATGTCGGACCTACCGCTTATAACACCAATCGAAAAATGAAAAAACAAGGTAAACGTTATGCAAAACAAGTGAAACAACATCGAAATAATTTAAAAAGTGCATTATAAGAAGTAAAGTTCAATCCTATTACCCATGATTGAACTTTTAACATATATCACAAATACTTGAATTTAATAGACTTAAATCACAAATATAGATTCTAGAATAATATTATATGATGTATTTTAATGAGCAATAAACAAACAAACAGCATATATTTTTAATATTTATTTCATCTTATATAATCGTTTTTGTATATTAAATTAATGAAATAATACATTAAATCTATTAATAAAAAAACTCTTATAAAACAACAACCTTAATTGAATTTCATATACAACAATTCTATAAAAAGTTTAAATATTCTACACAATACTATAACTTTTAGCCGCCAAGAATCTTTTAAACATCATTTTTACTTTATTTATTATTAACAATAATCAACCAGCTGATTTTTTTAGCATTGTTTATTCATTATTTTTAGCTAATATCATATAGGTCAGTAAAACTATATTACTGATTAACATATAATTTATTGGGGTTAATAATGGCCAAATTATCTTTAAACGCTTTAACAGACATTGACGGTTTTATTGCTGCAGCTTTGGTTGACAGCGAAAGTGGCCTTGCTATGGCGACACAAGGCAATAACGACATCGATTTAGAATTAGCTGCTGCTGGTAATACTGAAGTTGTCCGCTCAAAGCGTAAAGTTGCCAAAGCGTTGAATTTAAATGACTCTATTGAAGACATTCTAATTACTCTGGGTAAACAATATCACTTAATCCGCCCACTCGACTCAAATGAAGCATTATTTCTTTACCTCGTATTAGACCGTAGTAAATCAAACCTTGCTATGGCTCGCCATGAACTTAAACATTTCGAAAAAGAATTAGATTTTTCTTAATTTAAAGTTGGGTTATTTCACAAGAAATAACCCAGTTTTTCTGGACCATTTCGTGAATAGCACATTATATATTTCTATCTTTGGCTTAAATCTAAATGTTATCAATGACATTAAATCTATTATTTCAAATAAGCTATCTGAAACTTTTACTATTCATTGGACAAACATTGCAGATTCGAAACTCCAAGTCCTATTAATCAATGATGACTTTATCGACCTGCCGAATATAAATAAAATAAGGCACGAAGCTTTAATCATACTTAAACTTAAAAAAAATGAATTGAAAGCAAATCAAATCGAACACGATACCCTGTTTTTACCCCTAACAAATACCAATCAATTTGAGCATTGGTTAGAGCATTCAGTTGCGTTAAGGTTCCGAGATATTAATCCTGTAAATGTGTCCAATCCTATTGTTGTTCAAGACACAAAACCTAAATTAAATGCACTCCAGATCTCACAGGCTTTTAAAGATTTAAATAAACATCAACGTCAACTATTGCTTTTAGATCTAAAACCAATCGCACTCATTGATAACTTAAGCAATGAGTTTTGGATAGAACAAAATATACAAATCACACAAAATTCTGAAATCACACTCATTTCAGCAGATACAAATACAGTTGTCACTTTTAAATATGGGTTGGAATCAATAAATTTACAGCATGGATTATGGCAATTTGTTTGGGATTACGTAGATGATACTCCCCCCAATTACACAAGCCACTATAAACTTTTGCATTGGCCACAGCCTATACATTGTGCTGAGCGACAATCACTATTGAAAATATCCGCTTTTTTTATGGAAGGTAGTTCTACTCAATATATTGCTGAACAAATACATTTAAGCCAAAACTTTATTAATCGTTATTTATTTGCATGCCACATAGCTGAAATCATACAAGAGATTCCAGCCATGGCGAGTGTATATCATAGCCAAAAAACAGCTCAAGAATCTTCAAATCCACTACAGAGTTTTTTCCGTAGTCTTCGAAAAAAATTAGGAATCTAAAATTTCATTATGATTTTACAGCTATACAAGATCGTATTTGCCGGAACGATGGGTGCCGGAAAAACCACTGCTATTCAAAGTATTTCTGATATTCCTGTACTGAGTACAGAAGCGCTTAATACTGATCAAAATGCGCATCAAAAAATGTTGACTACTGTTGGAATCGATTACGGTGAACTTACTCTCGCCGATGGTACTAAACTTGGTTTATATGGTACGCCGGGCCAAGAAAGATTTAACTTTATATGGAATACCATTTGTAACGGCGCGATTGGTACAATTATTTTGATTGATCATACACATGACCATCCAATTCAGCAGCTGAATGATTATTTAAATTATTTTTCTGAAAATAATGAAAACATCATCATCGCGATTACACATTTAGACAGTACGCAGTATAAATCCACCAAACTTTATAAAGAATGGCAGGATTCACAACAGATACATCACCCGATTTTTTATATCGATGCTAGAAATAAAAAAGACATTCTTTTTATTCTAGAAGCACTTATTGCAAAAGCCGAAGTTCAACTTTCAATCTAATGAAGATATTATGAATACAGCAATTCATACAACACGTTCAGCACCACTACAGCTTATTGAACATGCACATAAACTCATGAAGGAGTTAATTTCTGATGTGTCCGGTGTTGAATATATGATGTTATGTTCAACTGATGGTTTTGAATTAAAATCTATAGAAAAGAAAAATATTGAAAATTCTGGAAAACTTGCAGCTGTAAGCAGTTCAATCTTAGCAATGGTTCAAGCTTTTACTAACGAAATTAATTTAATTGGTTGTCAAACCATTACATTAGATGCTGAAAATGGTAAAGCATTACTCACAGCGATCTCTCACCCTCAGCACCCCATGATATTAGTTGTCTTGACATCAAAAAATGTATTATTAGGGCAATTATTATATTCTTTAAAAAGAGTGAGTAATGAACTAAGCGAATATCAACTGTCAAATACATTCACCTAGTCCAATTCAATTTATTTCATCGATTCACGCATTTTATCTTCATCAAAATATTGTGCAAATGATGCAATACGTTTTTCAACAACTGGATTTTTCATCAGGTTCTCAGCTGCACGATTCCCCAATAGTTCAAATGCTTTACCCAAAGCATTTGTTCCTTCATTTTCTGTAACAGCTTTGATTTCAGCATTACAACGTTTAGTAAATAAATCTTGAAATAAATTTGCCATATTTTTATCAATCTTTTGCATCTCAGCGGACGTCACTTTACTATACT
This sequence comes from Acinetobacter sp. YH12145, assembly GCF_013418335.1. NCBI lineage: Bacteria > Pseudomonadati > Pseudomonadota > Gammaproteobacteria > Moraxellales > Moraxellaceae > Acinetobacter > Acinetobacter sp. YH12145. The sequence goes on from NZ_VPCE01000008.1 coordinate 240,606, forward strand.
TAGAAATTTCTGGATGTGCTGAAAATGCCAAATAAATCCAAGCCGTTAAGTTCTGACTCTCTTCTGCTGAAATTTTATTTACCAAACATTCACTTAGTTTATCCTGATACACACCAGCTGTAGTATTTAAAGAAACAAATGCAAATAAAACTATAGTTAATAATTTTTTTAAAAACATCTTAAATACCCTATATATTATTAATGAAACAAACGATTTTATTATATTGATTTATTACACATTTTCATTAGCAAAAGATTTTAAAATGATATAGATGGATTGAGCATTTTAGTTTTATTTTCTTTAAATATCTCTCGTTTTCTTATTTTTTGAATTTGCTTCTCTTATTATTTTCTATTTTGATAACTTTCCCTTTTTCTCCGCACATAAAAAAACACCCCCTGACTAGTGCAGGGGGTGTTTCGAATAATGAGCTGGCGATGACTTACTCTCACATGGGTAACCCCACACTACCATCAGCGCTAAGAGGTTTCACTTCTGAGTTCGGGAAGGGATCAGGTGGTTCACTCTTGCTATT